>NZ_JAIQZM010000010.1:0-72508 GCF_023333595.1 Argonema galeatum A003/A1 | reverse complement strand
TGATGAGGCAGTAAGTGTTTTCGAGCGCAGTATCGCGATTGAAGAGCAGAAAGGTAACGGGCGAGGTCTGACAATGGCATTAACCAGTTTCAGTCGATTGCTGCGGGAACAGAACCGGATTGAAGAAGCAATTTCTACTCTTAACCGTATTGCTGCGATCGAGAATGAACTAGGTAATTCTCAGGGTGAGGCAATGACACTTACCACTATTTTAGGACTATTGAGAAATGAGGGGCGTTTTGAAGAAGCGATTGCCATTGGCAACCAAATTCTAACCATTGAAAATGAACGAGGCAATGAACAACAGCAAGCACATACACTAACTCTATTGGGGGGAGTGCTGCAACAGCAAGGGTACTTGAAGGAAGCAATTGATGCCTTTGAGCGTGCGATTAAACTCAACGAAAAAATAGGTGACAAAGAACACCAAGTAATAGGCATGGCTGATTTAGCTGAACTGCTACATCAGCAAGGTTGTATGTTAATCCAAAACCAAGAAAACTGGGATGAAGCCGAGGCAATTCTCCGCCGCAGTCAAGAAATTTTTGAGAATTTAGATAGCGACCGACCGCTGGCAATGGTATTGAACAGCTTAGGTGGATTACTCAGGAAACGGAGGAAATGGGATGAAGCAGAATCTATTATCCGTCGCAGTTACGATTTAGCAGTGAAACTTGAAGATTTACGAGGACAGGCGATCGTTCTCAATAGCTTAGGACAGGTATTGCAACGACAGGGAAGTGAAGAACAACTTCGTCTTGCTTTGGCGGCTTTTAAATACAGCATAAAATTGGGAAATCAAATTGACGATTTACCACATTTGGCAAAGGTTCATACAGCAATGGGTCAAGCCTTAATTGCTCAGAAAAATTTTGAAGCGGCTGTCGTGCAACTAGCAGAAGGATTTAAAATTGATGAAGGTTTGAAAAATATTCGGGGTTTAGAGCTAGTCACCCATAATTTAGTTTATGCCCTCACAAATATTGGCAAGCGAGATGAAGCAATAACTTATTTACAGAAAGCCCTAGAAATTGCCCCAAATAGTCAACGATTACTTAAGGAGTACGAGCAGCTATCTACCCCTAAAAAACAAATATCTACCCCTAAAAAACAAATATCTGCCCCTAAAAAACAAATTGAAAAAAATCTGATTAAACGGGGTTCGGTTAAATTTATCAGCTACAACCATCAGGATGATAGCCACTGGGG
Source organism: Argonema galeatum A003/A1 (assembly GCF_023333595.1). Taxonomy (GTDB): domain Bacteria; phylum Cyanobacteriota; class Cyanobacteriia; order Cyanobacteriales; family Aerosakkonemataceae; genus Argonema; species Argonema galeatum. The sequence continues at coordinate 71,299 of NZ_JAIQZM010000010.1, read as the reverse complement.
ATATATTGCACCGGATGATGGTAGTACAGATATTCGCTTTTATGAAAAATATGTTAGTCCTGAGTGTTTTTCTCGACTCAAGACCGGAACGCGGGTTGAAGTCGAAGTTCAGGAAACATCCAACGGGCCACGAGCCAAAAGCGTTAAAATAACGTAACGTGAGTTCGATGGAGTCCGATCGCTTCATTGATGGGTTCTCGCTCGGTAGGCGATCGCTTCATTGACGGGATCTCACTCGGTAGGCGATCGCTTCATTGACGGACTCTCGCTCGGTAGGCGATCGCCTGAAGGGGCGACAACTATAACTCAAAAGTAGACTGGATAAGCATAAATGTCAACCATTATTAATGTCGCAAGAACTAGAAATAGACATCCGTAAATTTGTAGAATACTCCATGAACCCCAACCATCCTGATAACCAGGGCAAGTGGATGGCATTCGCAACATTAGGATATGATGTACAAAGTGTTCAAGGTCGTAACACTGCCGCACAAGACGTAATTGCCCAGTTGCGTCAAGGTTTTGCCACCGCACCTTCTACTCCTGGTAAAACAACTACCTGGGGTGCTAGGTTTGAAGTACGAATCAGAATTAAGGGACTAAACGCTAAGGAAGGAACTCTCGTCACAAACTGGCAAATTGATCGGGGAAGTAATATACCAAAACTAATCACAAACTGGCTAGAAGTAGACCAATAACAGGAAAAAAACAATGAAAGCAAAACTCTACGATAAAATTCAAATATTAACGGATATCCCCGGAGATTTTTCCGATCGCATCATTCTCAAAGATACAGTAGGAACAGTAGTAGAATGCTATGAAAACCCAGAAGGTTACGCCGTCGATCTCGCCATTCCTAACTCCCGCCTAGTAGGAGGCTTTGAATACGAAAATGTTGTCCTAACTCCTCAGCAATTCATTGTAGTAAGTCGTGAACGGGAAACTGTTAAAGTTAGCACTCAGTAAGCTATAGAAAATCAATGTGAAAAAGCGCGTAGGCGTAGCCAGCCGAAGGCATCGCCCTTTCAACATAAACTATTCAAACTAACTCCGACATTCTCAGCCGCCCTTCTATTGGCTCATACTCATCCTCTAAAAGCCAATACTGTGCCTCATCATAACTCTGACTAGAAAACACAACTTTATAACCCTCAGCCGGATCGTAGATTCGACAATTCCCCTCAGCATCACTTAGTAACAAAAGCAGATAAGGCGGCGAAAGATTTGGATCGATCCATACCTCTGTAAATTCCCAGTTATTCTTCACTAGGTCGGCTTCGAGGTGTAACGTGGTATCGGTTTTGATCATCAACTTTTATCTCTCCGTAATAAAGTAAAAGACGGCTACCATCCGGGTCAAATCTATAACCAATTGATTCAATAAAAAACATACCATAGCGATCGTAGCCCCGAATCGTACCCGTAAATTCTCCATCTTCTATTATGGCTTGAGCTACTTGATTCATAGTAGCCTCATTGTTAAAAACATGAGCAGCACGTCCTTTATTAAGCAGTCTTCTCATCTGTGGCGTGTCTGGCAAGTGTTTAGCAATGTGCCTGCTGTCAAGGGTGATTTGGCGCTTAATTCCACTCATCAATTAATTGAATCGGATACAAGTATCATTAAATCACGCGATCGCGCCTCTTTTTCTACTTTCTGCAAAAGCGCGTTGGCGTAGCCAGCCGCAGGCATCGCGCCTCACTTCTATTATTTAGAGAATGAGTTACTGATAAAGATTATGATTAGGATCTAACCAAACAATATAAAATACGTCTTCAACGTGAGTTCGATGGAGTCCGATCGCTTCATTGACGGGCTCTCGCTCGGTAGGCGATCGCTTCATTGACGGGCTCTCGCTCGGTAGGCGATCGCTTCATTGACGGACTCTCGCTCGGTAGGCGATCGCTTCATTGATGGGTTCTCGCTCGGTGAGCGATCGCTTCATTGATGGGTTCTCGCTCGGTAGGCGATCGCTTCATTTGTGCTAGCATCAAATCTCAAATTATGATTTAATCAGTTTCAGCAAGAATAGAAATTTAATCCCAAAGATATTAGAGAGCTAGGTGGGCTTTTATGGAATACAAATCCTCGCACTTAGACAAAAGGCGAAATTTTTTGTGATGTCGATGATTTTTGTCAATTGTTTGAGCCACTATTAGTACAAATGGGCCTGGCAGTTTTACGTTTAATTATGCCCACCTACTTAACAAATATTTGCAATTAAATAAAACTTGACAGAGACTTTAAATTATGGTTATCGAGCTATAAAGACTTTTGAAAATACAACGAGTTTGGTTGCTTCCTAATGTGAGCGATCGCATTGTTTCGATCGGCAGCAGAGCTTGTTCGCATTTCCAAAAGTCTTTACAATTATCCTAAATTAAGAATTGAATCGCAGGTCAGCCTACGATCGCTCAAATAAACATACTGTCCACTCCGCTAGCTGAGTGACCGTATGGAATACTTAGGAGAGCATTAAAGATAAAACTCAGATGCTCAGTAAGCCAAAGTTTCTAGAGTTTCGCGCAAATAGCACTGCACTCGGTAATCGAGGCTGGTATCTAAGTATCGATCGTCAATTGGCTGATGTTCCATTTGCCAGCTTTGAAACCCAGAACTGGAAGCGATCGCCATTTTGAGGCTGTCCCAGATTTGGCTATCTTCAAAAACTTGGCTAGGCGATGAAGCAGAATAAGTTGCCATAGGCACCCCAAAAGTATCTAAATTTGATTTGAGGAATTAGAGGCCGTATCTTCTATTATGGGCTCTGAAGCAGGAGATGACTGTTTGGGCTGAACAGAAATCAGCGGCAAAATTTGATTTACTTGCCAGCCGGGAGTTGTAAAATCCCGATAAATTTTTTCTAAAGGATAGGGTTCTGTGGCAGCAAATGCCGATTCGCTGGTGATTAACACTCTCAAAACGCTAACGGGCACCTGCAAGAACAAATTGCTAAAAAGAAATCCTGCTGCGGCTAGTAGCAACCCAGCTAATCGCCATTCTGGTGGAAAGGGGGCCACAGGTGCGGCAATTGGGGCCACAAGATAGATTTGCCAGAGAATGGTAACCAAAAAAAATGGTGCCAGCACTGCCAGCAGTTGCTCCAGGGGAGTTTTAAACAAACTGAGGATCTTTCGTTGCTCAGTAGTTAGCTGCTCTGGTTTGATAGCGACTATCAGGATGCTGAAGATGTTGAATGGGCGAAACAACTGCATCCACAGAACGGGAGCAATGCCAACAACGGCAATTAAAAATAGCTCCAGCCACACTGGCTCTCTAGGCTCTCCCACAGCCAATCCCACCCAGCAAAGCCCTAGCAAAATGGGAACAGCTGCCAACCCAGCAAAGTGAATCCACAAAAAAGGTTCTGACCAAAAGGAGCGCATAGGAATTTTCAATTTTAGATTTTCGATTTTAGATTGCAAATTGAATTTTCAATCTGCAATCTGAAATCTAAAAATGGCTAATTGGGTGTGAGTGTACGTCGCTTGGTGACCATCTTGAAAGCTTCAATCCTGTCGCCAACAGACCAGTCATTGAATTTGTCGATGCCAATACCGCATTCAAACCCGGCGTTGACTTCTTTGACATCCTCTTTCATCCGTTTGACGGAATCCAGAGTGCCTTCGTAGATAACCCGATCGTTTCGGCGGACTCGCGCTTTGCAGTTGCGGATTACTTTGCCAGATAGGATGTAGCTACCGGCAATAGCTCCCCGACCGACTGGGAAGACGGCACGCACTTCGACTTCACCCAGAGCTTCTTCAACCAGTTCTGGTTCTAACAAGCCTTCCATTGCTCCTTGAATGTCTTCTAGGAGTTTGTAGATGATGTTGTATTCCCGCACATCTACACCAGCTTGGTCGGCTGCTTGACGGGCTCCGCTGGCCAGGGTGGTGTTAAACCCAACAATGACGGCGTTGCTGGCTGCTGCCAGGTCTACGTCTGTTTCGGTAACTTCACCGGGGGCAGATAGGAGCATACGGATTTGCACTTGATTCTGAGGCAGTTGTTGGAGGGCTCCCACAATGGCTTCTATAGAACCTTGGACATCTCCTTTCAAGATCAAGTTGAGTTCTTTGAGTTCTCCTTCTTGCGCTTGAGCAGAAAGTGTGGTAAGGGTGACTCTACCTCGCATCAGGCGGGATTGCCGTTGCTGTTCCGATCGGCCCTGCGCGATCGCCCGCGCTTTCTTGTCATCTTGGAAGACATCGAACTCATCCCCAGCGGCTGGTACTTCGTTTAGACCCAACACTTCCACCGCAAACGATGGAGTTGCTGCTTCCACGCGGTTCCCGCGATCGTCGATCATCGCCCGTACCTTACCGAAAGCGGAGCCAGCCACCAGGATATCGCCCACTCGGAGGGTGCCATTTTGTACCAGCAGAGTAGCAACTGGGCCTCTCGACTTATCGAGATTGGCCTCAATTACCGTTCCTTTAGCGGCGCGATTTGGGTTGGCGGACAGATTTTCGTCAACCTCAGCCACCAGGAGGATCATTTCCAGCAGCGTATCCAGGTTTTCTTTCTGGATAGCGCTCACGGGAACCATGATCGTATCGCCGCCCCATTCTTCAGCCACCAGACCGTACTCTGTCAATTCTTGCTTGACGCGATCGGGCTGTGCTTCCGGTTTGTCGATTTTGTTAATTGCCACCACGATCGGCACTTCTGCTGCTTTGGCGTGGCTGATAGCTTCCACAGTCTGAGGTTGGACGCCATCATCTGCCGCCACCACCAAAATTGCGATGTCTGTGACTCTAGCTCCACGCGCCCGCATCGCCGTAAAGGCTTGGTGACCGGGAGTGTCTAGGAATACAACCTGCTGAGTTTTGCCATTGTGTACCACGTCCACATGGTATGCACCGATGTGCTGGGTAATACCACCTGCTTCGCCTTGAGCCACTTTGGTTTGCCGGATCGAATCTAGCAGGGTGGTTTTGCCGTGGTCTACGTGACCCATAATTGTGACGACAGGCGGACGACGCTGGAGATGTTCCAGGTCTTCCGCATCGATCATTTCGCTGCCTTTGCTGGCTTCGGCTTCCTTCTGAGCCGTTTCCACTTCTACGCCCAGATCGGTTGCCAACATAGTAATTGTCGGCACATCAAGGCTTTGAGTAATATTGACGGCCATGCCTTTAAAGAACAGGCGTTTGACGATATCGGTGTCCGGTACTCCCAAGCTTTCTGCTAACTCTTGAACGGTCAAGCTGCCGGTTAAAATCAGCTTCATGGGACGTTCGGCTACAGCTTCTTCTCGGTTTCGGCGAGTAGTTTTAGCGCTGTTGCGATCGCGGGAAATTGCATTCTTTTTACCCCTTGAAGCCAGTGTTGCCGCTGCTGTGGTTATTGGCCCCGCCGAACGGGGTGCCTTTGGCTTGGGCGGACGAGCTATTGAAAGGCTGACCTGAACCGTGGGTGGCAGAATCTCTAGTTCGCTTTCATCAAGATCTACTTCGTCTTCATCGAAAATAGCTTGCTTGGTGCGCTTGCCACTTCCTTTAACCTTGTTGGCTTTCTGCGGCTGCTCTTCCTCTTCTGATTCTTCCCAGTTTTTAGCTTTTTTGGGTGGACGCGGGGGTTGAGGTCGCTTCAGATCTTGCTCTGCCAAAGTTGGCGACTCTACTGCGCCCTCAGATTCGCCCTCTTCCCTTTGATCTTGATCTTCGATACCGGGCCTGGAGGGGCGAGGAGTACGACTTGGCGGACTCAACTTAACTTGGGGTTTAGGCCGCTGTAATTCTGGTACGGCCAGGGTTACTGCAGGCGAAGCTGAAGGCCGACTTGGCTTCTGACCTAGAGCAACTTCGTTTTTCTCCTCCCTTCTCTGGGCTTTTTTCTCCGCAGGCTGCGTCTGAGTCACCACCGCTTTGGGTTTTTTCTTAACTGGTTGCTCAATCTGAGCTGGTAAGGTCTGAGTTTGGTTAGTCTCAGTTTCGTTCGTCTGACGATTGGTCGGCGTGGTGACTGGACGGGACGGAGGTTCAGTAAGTTTCGGTTGTTCTGGCGCAGGGCGAGAAAGGGGAACTTCCTGCAACTTCTCATCTCTGGGAGAAGTATCTTTATCGGTCGATACTGGTTCCTGATTTTGGTTCTGGCGTACTGGTCGTTGGGGCGCAGTCGGCTTCATAAGTGCAGACGTCGGCTGACTGACTGGCGGTTGGGGGGGGATAGCAACGTTAGCTCCCGATTGTTTCGGTGAGTTAACAGCGGGACGCTCCTGATTTTGGCGAATTCCCAAAATTTGTTGTTTTTTCGGTGCAACGGGTTTAGGACTCGTTGCTGGTGATGGGGAGCTAGCCTTCTGGCTAGCGGTCGCTGACTTACTAGGAGAAGAATGCGTCCCTACATATTTCTCTGCGACTGTGCGAATGCGTTCAGCCGACTCGTCTGTAATAGTGCTGCTGTGGCTTTTTACCGGAATCCGCAGCCGATCGCAAATTGCAAGAATATCCTTATTGTCCAAATTTAGTTCCCGTGATAAATCGTAAATTCTGACTTTGTTCATCCACGCTTTCCCCTTGAATCCTACCAGCGGTCTCTAATGACCTACTGTATTGTCTAAAGATATCTACATCATTGGAATGCTGCCTGCTACATAAAACTGATACAAAGCGGAACATCACAAAAATTATGTCAGAGCGGTTGGTGGCTAGAGTTTTCAGCCCTAAGTCCACACCCACCGCCTGACCCAGAGAACGTCTTGGTTGCAGCTATTGTGAAATATAGTCCTGAGCATACGGGAGAGTGAAACTTTCCTCTCGCGTGAGCCCAAATTTATTCCACGAATGCACTCCGGTTTGAAAGAGCCGGACTTGAGCCCAAATCGCCACTACTGTTCTAATGTTGCACAAAGTTTTAAGCAACTGTGGGCAGTTGTGTTTACAGCTTTGTCCATGAGTACAATAACCAAGCACCTACTACTATTTTGGCACTCACTTGCTTATTCGGGGGTTTGTTGCCATCTTCGATATTGGCATCGGCCTAATGCCACCAGATAATTACCGCCTCAATGAGATTCCAAATCTGATGTGATTTGATTTTGAGGGGTTGTATTAGCTGCGACCTGTGGGCTGGATAGGCGTTTCCACAAGGTTTGGTATATTTCTGGAGACACAGCTGTTTTGAGCGCGTGTCCCAAGCGATTTTTTTTCTGAGCTGCTTGCAGGCAAATCTCAGTTGGACAAAGATAGGCCGATCGCCCTTCGCCCCGATCTAATTGTACCTGCCTGGATGGATAGACTCGGACAACACGCAACAAAGCTTGTTTGGGTGCTACCTGGCGGCAACTAATACAACGCCGGTAATTGGGTTCCACGCTTAATCTTCCCCATCAAACTGACTTTGTTCATCCGACTGGGCGTATAAATCAACTTCATCCAAATTGTATTTGTCTATTGTTTCCTCTTCTTCATACTCTTCCTGTGCTTGCTTGGTTGCCATTGCTTGAGCTATTTTGCTGTCTTCTGCTGCGGCGTCGTACTTCGCTACATCTTTGATGTCAATTTTCCACCCAGTCAGGCGGGCTGCCAGACGAACGTTCTGTCCTTCTTTGCCTATAGCTAAACTCAGTTGATCCTCGCCAACCAAAACGTGGGCTTGGCGTCCTTCCGGGTTCACCAGGCGTACTTCATCTACTCTGGCTGGACTGAGGCCGTTGGCAATGTATGTGGCAGGATCGGGAGACCACCGGATTACGTCGATTTTTTCGCCGCGTAATTCGTTTACGACTACTTGAATGCGCGATCCTCTCGCTCCAATACAAGCACCTACGGGGTCTACATCTCGTTCTAGGGTATCGACGGCGATCTTGGTACGGGGGCCCAGAGAACGAGAGGGTGGATTGGCTTCCCGCGCCACAGCGACAATGCGGACGACTTCATCTTCAATTTCCGGTACTTCGGTGCTAAACAGCTCGACCACCAAACCGGCAGCTGCCCTAGAAACCAGCAGCTGTGGCCCCCGTTGCGGGCCTTCGCGCACTTTTTTGAGATAAACCTTAAACGTGGCATTGGCCCGATAGTTGTCGTTGGGCAGTTGTTCTCGTTTGGGTAATTCTGCTTCTACTTCTGGCTGATTAAAGCCGCTGTTAACGGCCAGGATGACGGATTGCCGCTCAAACCGCAGCACCCGCGCTTGCATGACGGTGCCTTCTAAATCTTGGAATTCCTCCTGAATCATCTTGCGCTGCTGGTCTCGCAATTTTTGAGCCAGCACTTGCTTGGTTTGAATTGCGGCCATGCGACCGAATTCGCCCTGATCTGGCGTTACGTCTAAAACTACGGTGTCTCCCAGCTGGGCTTCTTCGACTACTTCCTGAACTTCTGAGAGGGCAATCTCGCGATCGGTGCTGCTGACTTCTTCGACGATGCTTTTGGTCGCTAGAACGCGAAACCCTTCCTCTTCTATATTCAGCTCGACTTCTAAGTTGTCAAAGTAGTCGTCATCGAAATGCTTATTGATGCTCTGGGTGCGCCGATAGCGCTCGTAGCCTTTCAATAAAGCTTCCCTAAGCGCTGCCTGGACAGCGTGCCGGGGTAAATTGCGATCGCGGCTGATATTCTCGATCAGCTCTTTAAGTCCAGGTAAACTAACCATTGTCACTATGCCAAACCTCCAGTGATTAAAAATTAAAAATTAAAAATTAAAAATGCCAAAACTATTTGAGTTTCGATCTTTAATTTTTAATTTTTCGTTCGTCCAGTTGTACCCGCTCAATTAAGGAGCGGGGAATAGCTAGAGCCCGCCCTTTTTGGTTGAGGTAAACCGCTGTATCATCCCGATTAATCAGTTGTCCCCGCCATTCTTTCTTGCCCTCGTAAGGCTCGGATGTGCTAATTAGCACCGTAAATCCTTTAAAGGAGATGAACTCTCTATCGGTAGTGAGGTGCCGTGAAATTCCGGGGCTGGAAATCTCCAAGATATAAGCTTCGGGGATAATATCTGCGGAGTCCAAGGTTGGTTCTATTGCCCGACTCATGCGTTCGCAATCAGCTAAGCTGGTATCTTGTTGCGGGTTGCGAATGTCCACACGCAGAATGGGTGGGTTTTGGTTGGTTTGAAATACTGCCCCGACAACCTCTAAGCCCATTGCTTGGGCCACTGGTACAGCTAAGTCAATAATTTGTGGGATTAAGGGATGAGTCATCTGATATAGCTAGGGGCTAGTGGCTAGGGGCTAGGGGCTAGGGGAAGAAGGGTTTCAGGAATTGAGAATGTCTTAACCGCCAAGGCGGTTGCTATAACTCCAATAAAAAAAGTGGGGCCAATACCCACTTCCCATCAAAGGATATGAGCTATTCCGATCTCACAAGTTAGGACAGAGTTTCCGTCCTAACAGGAGATTAGAGTCTCTGACGCTCGAAGAGCCAACTTGCCTTTCGCATTTAAATGCGATCGCAATCTTGTCTATCCGCGTCGTTAGACGCTAGTTCCTAGAACACCAATTCAGTAATCCCAAAAACCCGGTTTCTGTAGCCCTCTAAACCGATATTTCTTTAGACTAACTCAAAGAAACCGGGTTTTGACGCACTTTGCGTGAATACTGAATCGGTGTTCTAGCAGCCGGGAGCAAAAAACTTTTGCTCCCATTCACTCCTATCGTTCGCTCTCGCGGCGCGGATGCGCGATCGGGCAAACTTTTCTGTTACCATCCCTTTTATACGAAGTCTGTTCTCCAGATAGTTACAGGTTTTATAGACAAATATCACACTTGCCTTGTGCAACCCTTTTGTAAGGTGTGACCCTTACCAGACCTACTACCGCGCCCTATATTGTCTATTAGCGTTATGCCCCGCCTCTTGTATTATACCTGACCGTCGCTTAACCCCACCCAAATGGAGATTTAGGTGGGGCAAGCGTAGGGCGAACCCTTTCCGGTAGGGCAATCCCTGGTTGGTTCGATACTGTCCCTCTACAAGCAACTACTGTTTACCTAGTTCGTGCTTCATTGCTTTTGAACAATTAACAACGAGTAATATAGATTAAGTTGGTGGGCATAATGGAACGTAAAACTCCAGGCCCTTAGAAACCCGGTTTCTCCAAGAAACCGGGTTTCTTGGACAATACCTTCGCCATTTTTTTGTAGGTTGGGTTGAGTGCAGCGAAACCCAACACATTTGCCCTAGTTTCGTGCCTCAACCCAACCTACAAATTAGGCATTTTAGGTTTTTGGCGAAGGTATTGGCAGGAGTTACCGGGTTTCTGGGAGTTCAGTTTATTTACGCCCACCTACTTACTAAATGTTGGCTACAGATGTAGAGAAGTTTCATGAAACTTCTCTACACCAGAGAGTGTTCATTCAGGTTCAGAGCAAACTTATTTGTAATGGGAAATCTGTCCACCGTGCGGTTGTGCCAGCTGATGTATCTTTCTCGTTTCCTCCATAATTTGTTCTATATCTTCTTGAGATAAACGCTCTACATAATTGATTTTGATTTCTTCGAGCATATCTAAGAGTAAACTTTGAATTTTTTCTATGGTTTGCTGATTTTGCACTTCCGAGGCGATCGCTTCACCGAAGTGTTGGACTAATTGTGCCGAAAGTTTTGACCCAACAGGATCTTCAAGTGCCGAAGTTATGGCTTCATATGCTGCTTGCGATATTTCTGTCACTAGCTTTTCAGTTAACTGGTTGGGTATTTCGGCTAAGAAAGGTATGCTTTGGATATTTTTGTAGGCGGGTAAATTTTTGAGGATGCTTTCAATATTGTGACGCAGGATAGCTGACAAGTCTGGCTGTATTTTTGGTAAAACTCGGTAGACGACCAGTTTGATTATAATGTCGGCGATCGCTTCTACTTCGTTAATATTATTGAGATCGATGTATGTGCGTTTTTCTGATTGAAATAGCCAGCGCGTTACTTCACCTCGTTCGATCGATCCCTGCACCTGCTTGATCACCCGGACTACTACAACTTCAGTTATTTCTTCTGCAAAAGTCGCGACGAAACCTTGGGTAACTTGCGTTTGTATACGTTGAAGATCCACGAATTCAGCTTGGTTGAGGCGAATAGTAACTGGTATGACTCGCAACCATCGCCAGAATGGGATTAGCAGGAAGATATCGTACCAGCGCCACAGCATAGCATCTAGCCAGCTAATCCCAACGTGACGGCGACTGATAAACCAGGTACGTCCTAAAAATTCAAGGCCGAAAAGGATGACAAATGGCATATCGATTATCCAGAAGTAGTCAACAAATTCGCCATTTTCCCCGATGGGGCGATAATAGTTTGTTTCTATTAAAGGGCGGATTTTGGTGTTGAAAAAATTCTGTTCTTTCTGCCATCCATATTTTGATAAATGGTCTTGAGTCCAAAAGGTGTTGAAAGATTGACGAGCCGAATCTAGGCCAATGCGATCGCGCATTCGATTCTTAATTTTCTCCAGCGTACCGCTCTTATTGGCGACCCGAAATGGATCGGTATCGATCGTTTCGCTGCTGAGGCGACGCAGTTGTGCCAGTAAGTTTTCAACTTGCGGCGACTGCAATCCTGTCTGCGCTATTTGCTCTTCAAGTGTATTTACAGTATCTAGATATTTTTGCGTTTCTCGATTGGGTTCTATACCCTTAATTGGGTCATACCATTTAGTAATGGGAGGAAGAGGTATTTTGACAGTAAACTTAAGCAAATGTATATTACCTTGTAGCCAGAAGTTGCGCCAGGGTGTATAGCTTAAATCAAACAAAACTAAACCCAAATTTGCCGATGCGAGGAGTGCCATCAATCTTTCAAACCAAAGATTGCGACGGGTTGTAGATTTTTTTTTGGTTATTTTTGGTAAAGATGACATAGTTAAGTCGTAAGATTATTTTCAGTATAGCCATAGTCACATAGGTTAGGACACTATAGAGCTATTCCCCGCAAGCAAGCGGCTTCCGTTGCACTTTGCTATAAATAAAGGTAAAAGGCAAAAGTAAAAATCTAAAATCTTTCTTTTGCCTTTTAAGTTTTAACTTTTTCCTAACTGCGGGCGATACCTTCTTGACGCGCGGCTTGTTGAACGGCTGCGGCGACGGCTAGAGCAACTCGTTTGTCAAACACGGAGGGAATGATGTATTCCCGATCGAGGTCTGAGGGATTGATCAGGGAAGCGATCGCATAAGCAGCTTCCAAATACATAGTTGTGGTAATTGCCGACGCACGGCAATCTATGGCCCCGCGAAAGACTCCGGGGAAGGCTAAAACGTTATTGATCTGATTGGGATAATCGCTGCGACCTGTTGCTATAACGGCTACATCCGGCCCCAGCAACTCTGGTTGAATTTCTGGAATGGGATTTGCCATTGCGAAAACGATCGGGTCTTTGGCCATCGATCGCACCATTTCGGGTGTCAGAACCCCTGGTGCGCTCAAACCGATGAAAACGTCAGCACCTTGTAAGGCCCCGGCCAGAGAACCTTGCGCTTTTACGGCAAATTCTAGCTTTTGCTCGGTTAGATCGGTACGACTCAGGGAGATAATGCCCTTGGTGTCGCAGATCCAGATAGTTTGGGCACCAGCTTTTCGCAACAAACGCGCCACCGCCACCCCAGCAGCACCAGCACCGTTAATGACGATGCGGACTTCTGAAAGAGATTTCTTCAACAGCTTGAGGGCGTTGATCAAAGCAGCTAGGGTAACGATGGCGGTGCCGTGTTGGTCATCATGAAATACAGGGATATCTAATTCCTTTCGCAGTCTGTCTTCAATTTCAAAACAGCGGGGTGCGGCGATGTCTTCTAAGTTGATGCCGCCGAAGACGGGGGCGATGTTTTTGACCGTGCGGATAATCTCGTCGGTATCTTGAGTTGCCAAACAGATCGGAAAGGCGTCAATACCGGCAAATTCTTTGAATAACATCGCCTTGCCTTCCATGACTGGCAAAGCGCCATAGGGGCCTAAATTGCCCAATCCCAGTACGGCACTGCCATCGGTAATAATGGCGACGGTGTTTTGTTTGATGGTGAGGGTGTATACCTGTGCTGGGTCTTCGGCGATCGCGGTGCAGATCCGGCCTACACCTGGTGTGTAGGCCATCGACAAGTCTGCTTGACTTTTAATTGGTATTTTGCTGTTGACAGTAATTTTGCCGCTGCGATGCAGATTAAAGGTGCGATCGTAGACCTCCATAACGGTGACATCGGGGAGTGTCTTAACCGCTTGGACAATTTTCTCTTCGTGTTCGCTGCTAGAGGCATCGACGGTGAGTTCTCGAATCGAGATCTGGCGCGTTTGCTCAATTAAGTCTATTTGACCGAGATTGCCGCCGACGGATGCGATCGCCTGAGTTACGCTTGCCAACATCCCTGCGCGGTTGGGCAGTTCCAAGCGGAGCGTTACGCTAAAAGAGGAATTAGGGGTCAGGTTTACCATGCTGCTGTTGTTCTGATTTGGGTATTGGGTCAGGCGAAAAGATTGCCACCTAGAAGTTGTCAGTTGTCAATTTTTCTTTACTACTGACCATTGTCAATTCCTTCCAGGGTATATGAACAACAGCTATTTGATTGTGTTAAGTCACACCAAAAGCAGAAACTGGGGATTGGGGATTGGGCAGAAATTTAACCCCACCCCCTGCCCCTCCCCGTCCACGGGGAGGGGAGAAATACAAAGACTCACCGACTCCCCAGGGTGGGGAGTCTTTCTTCTCCCCCCTCTCCGAGATCGGAGAGGGGGGCAGGGGGGTGAGGTTTAATCTTTTAGTTGATGACCCCACCCCCTTGCCCCTCCCCGTCCACGGGGAGGGGAGAAATACAAAGACTCTCCCCTCCCTGGGAAGTCTTTCTTCTCCCCCCTCTCCGATCTCGGAGAGGGGGGCAGGGGGGTGAGGTTTAATCTTTTAGTTGATGGCGTAGGCAGAATTCAACGCCCACAGGAGTAGAACGGCAATACCACCGAGTACCAACACTGCCGAAATGGCGATCGCCTTTGGGCTATCGGCTCCCTCAAATTTCATGATTCCACGGTTTAGGTCTGTCATTGCGATCTAAAATTCTCTCTGTACTTAGCGCTGTAACGATTTGGAAAACAATGTTTCCAGGTCTAGGTTAGCCTTCAAAGGTACGCTCGTCCATCACTCGGAAGGCAAAGAGAAAAAAAGTTTTGTTAAGTAAAATTCATATCTAGACTGTTAAAGACAGCCGTAGGGTGGGTTACAGCTTGAGCTGTAACCCACCATCGCCGGACGGTTTTCGGTGCGTTACACTGCGTTAACGCACCCTACAGAAGCTTGGTGCAAGCTCTCAGTTAAAGACAGTTTAGATAAGGAAAATAGCCATGAAAATCGGGCTAGCGATCTTGGCAATTATTGTGGGGTTGTTGCTGCTGTTGGAATTAGGGCTGCGTTTGGTGTTTGGTTTCGGCAATCCCCTCATTTATATTGCTGATGAACAGATTGGTTATTTGCTGGCACCTAACCAGCGAACTCGGCGCTTTGGGAATCGGATCGAAATTAATCAGTATTCTATGCGTAGTCATGCTGTGAGCAAGGAAAGATCGCATTCTACGTTGCGGGTTTTGCTGTTAGGCGATTCGATCGCCAATGGAGGCTGGTGGACCGATCGGGCCAACATTATTTCAGCCACGATCGCTGGTCAGCTGGAATCAGCTGCTAGCGATATTGGATTTAAGGAAGTTGAAGTTCTCAATGCCTCGGCAAATTCCTGGGGGCCAAGGAATGAGTTAGCTTACGTAGAGCGGTTTGGTACTTTCGACGCGCAAGTTCTGGTGTTGCTGATCAATACCGATGACTTGTTTGCTACAGCACCTACGTCGCTGCCGGTGGGACGCGATCGCAATTACCCCAATCGCAAACCTCCCCTAGCTTTGGCGGAAGTTTTCAACCGCTACCTATTACCAGCACCCAAGTTGGCGGCGGTGAATGGGGAAGAGAGCGATCGCGTCGATCGCAATTTGGCGGCGATCGAGCAAATTGGGCTGCTAGCTCATCAGAGCAATTGCCATTTCTTACTAGCTATGACGCCGTTATTGCGGGAAATTGGCAATTCTGGGCCGCGTGATTACGAACTTAAGGAACGCCAAAGACTTACTGACTTTACCCAAAGCCAGCAAATTCTATATTTGGATTTTCTGCCGATATTCAACAGGGCCCAGCAGCCAGAAACCTTATACAGAGACCATATTCACCTCAGTCCTCAAGGCAATCATTTGGTTAGTGAAGCTATTAGCCGAGAGATTTTAGATTTTAGATTGCAGATTTCAAATTTATTTGGAATTGACAATTTTAAATCTGAAATCTGAAATTTCCCATCGTATTACACCTTTAACGTCGGCTGATTCATACGCTCCAACTCTCGCTGGTTCCATACTTGACCGTCGAGCGCCATCTGCTCGATCGAACTTGCCAACCGAAGGGCTTTGAGAGCTTGTTCCCCGCCCACAGAAGGTTGATTGCCACCCCGCACGCAATTGACAAAATGCTCCAATTCTGCATGAAGCGGTTCAATGTTGCTGGTGTAGACCTTTTCAATCAGACCATCCTGCCGATAAAGTACCTGACCGTAGTCGGTCTTGTAGTTGGCAGTCGTTTGTCGGTGAATCAGAATCTCATTGTTAAGAAAGTCTGCTTCTGTCAGCGAGTTCTTACAATGGGCTGAAATACGCCGGATTTTACGATGGGTGACTTTGCTAGCTGTAAGAGTGGCTACGATGCCATTGGCAAAGCCCAGGGTAGCGGTCACGTAATCTAAATAGCCAGAATCAGAGGCGCGGCTGCCGCTGGCTGTTAGCTTGACCACTGGGGCTGCTGCCAATTCTAGTAGCAGGTCGATGTCGTGGATCATTAAATCCAAAACAACAGACACATCATTGGCCCGATTGGAGTAGGGACTCATGCGGTGCGCTTCCAAAGCCAGCAATTCTTCAGTTTTCAGCACTTTGGTGAATTCCTGAAAAGCTGGGTTGAACCGTTCGATGTGGCCTACTTGCAGAATTTGTCCCGACTCAGCTGCTGCATTGACCAGGGATTCGGCCTCGGCAATACTGGCGGCGATCGGTTTTTCAACTAAAACGTGAACACCGCGTTGGAGACAGGTCATCCCGACTCCGTGATGCAGTTTCGTGGGTACGGCAATGCAGACCGCCTCCACATGGGGAAGGAGGTCGCGATAATCTTCAAAAAAGCGAACTCGATACTTACTGGCAGTATCCAAACCCCGCTCGACGTTAATGTCGGCGACACCTACGAGTTCTACATCTTTGAGTAAACTGAGAACACGGGTGTGATGCTGTCCCATGTTGCCCACCCCGATCACCCCAATCCGCAACGGTTCTGGTTGATTTCGTTGCAGGTAAGCGTTCGCAAATCTCACTGAGATTCTATCTGGCACTCTGTTATGCTCCTCCACCACATTGGGTCTTATCCGACAAGTAGCCGTCAAAAACCATCCAGATGGTAGCATAGTGTCTTCGTTGATTAAGAATTTCTAAGCTGACTTTATGTTCCTACACACTGTAAGTCGATCGAAAGGGCTTTTTGTAGTAAAGGCAACTTATGCGTAGGCAGTATCAGTATGTTTACAGGTAAGCAGCGGGGGGAAAGGTCGTGAAAGCGGTGATTTTACTGTCTGGGGGATTGGACTCGTCAACGGTTCTGTATCAAGCAAAAGCTGATGGGTTTGAGTGCTACGCTCTTTCGTTTGATTACCAGCAGCGCCATCGGCGGGAGTTGGAGGCTGCAAGTGCGATCGCCCGCTCTGCTGGTGTCGCAGAACACCAAGTGGTAAATTTTGACTTGCGTCTTTGGGGTGGTTCGGCGCTTACGGATACGAAAATTGACTTGCCGAGCGATCGATCCCCGGCAGACATGGCCCAAAATATCCCAGTTACTTATGTGCCAGCCCGCAATACCATATTTTTGAGTTTTGCGCTAGCGTATGCGGAAGCAATAAATGCTGAACGAGTTTACATCGGCGTCAATGCTTTGGATTATTCCGGTTATCCAGATTGTCGTCCCGATTATATTCAAGCTATGCAGGAAGTGTTTCAATTGGGAACGAAACAGGGAAGAGAGGGGGAAGCGATCGCTATTTTGACGCCTTTAATTGATTTGAAGAAAACCGAAATTATTCAGTTGGGAAATAGCTTAGGCGTACCTTGGTCAAAAACTTGCTCTTGCTATGCTGGTGAAGCATTAGCTTGTGGAGTTTGCGATTCTTGTCGGTTACGTCTGGCAGCTTTTGAAGAGTTGGGGTTAAAAGATCCCCTACTTTATTCAGGACTTACGCAATCGCCCCCCTAGCCCCCCAAATCTGGGGGGAGCAGGAATTTTCTCCCCCCAGATTTGGGGGGTCGGGGGGGCTAGGGGCAAAAGGCTAGGGGGAAAAACCTTGGTTAGTGCGTAAGTCCTGTTCAAAACTGAAATAATCGTAAAGTGTAGCCTTCGATTGTCTAACCAAGAAACAGAAAATAGGGTTTATAAATATGGAAACAATGTACATATCTGACCTCTATGAAATAGATTTCTATGCCTGGACTCAAGAGCAAGTTAGTCTGCTCAAAACTCAGCATTGGGATAAACTAGACACCGTTAATCTAATTGAGGAAATTGAGACTTTGGGCAGGAAAGAGCGGCAAGAACTGAGAAATAGACTGGGAGTTTTGTTAGGACACTTACTGAAATGGCAATTTCAATCTGAAAAACGCAGCAATAATTGGTTGGGTACAATTCGAGAGCAACGTATTCAAATCAAACTGCTTTTGCAAGATAGTCCTAGTTTGAAACCCTATCTTGATGATGTTTTTATTGCTGCTTATGAATTAGGTTTATCTTTGGCAATTCGAGAGACTCAGTTAGGGGAACAGGTGTTTCCAGAAGTATGTCCTTACACTCCAGATCAATCCATGAATCCTGAATTTTTACCAGAGTCGAATTAGGTTGATAATCGAGGGGAGCGATCGCACGTTGGCGTAGCGTGCTGGAGGCATATCGCTTCCCAGCTAAGATGGCCTAAAATACCACCATCGCCAACCTTCAGATCGCAAAGCCATATCGCCAAACTAGCATCGAGATAGAAACTGAATGACCGATAATGTAATTCAGGGAGAAGGTTTCACCGTCAAAGAAAGCAAATTTGACTTCTTTTTTGGTCGCGTCACTTCCGACCCAAACAATACACAGAGGTCATTCCAAAATTTAAGAGAGTTGAGAAGACTAGGTATTGATGAGACTGCTAGTGGTAGAGAAAGACTACTACAAATCTTTAAAGAAGGATTAGATGCTCCAGAAATCGCAGAAGATAGGAGAGTCACTGAATATGGAACCAGCATTACCCGAAAAGTCGAGATAATCAGTCCAGAAGTGACAGGATCAATTTTAATTAGATATTTTTATCCTAATAGTGACCTGTCACTCATTCCACAAGTTACATCTCTTGTACCCAAAATTTATCAATAGTAATTGCTATGAAATTTCTAACTGTTGACGAATCAAAATTTAATCAAATAGATGCTTCTCGAAGATTGATTACTCACGAACACCCTCGCAAATTTGCTATTATTGACCTCTATGACAAATTGGGACACTACGGAATTAGTTGGAACAGCGACCTGATTGAACCGATGTTGAAACTATCAGCAGATGGACAGACGATTTGGGTGGGAGTTGAGCAAAAGCTGGCAGCTATTTGTAGGCTGAGTGGTCAAATTTTACTAGCTTTACCACTGACTTCATACTTAGTACAAATACTGGCTTTAGACGGTGTAACTGCTGTAATTACTGAAGAAGAATTTTTACTTTTCAACGGCAGGGGATCTATCCGCTATAATAAGGCTCTACCAGATATAGCAATAGGAATGTCAGTGATTGAAGATTATCTGGAGATCGAATTACAAGAAGGGGAAAACTTGACTATAGAGCCTCAAACTGGTAATGTTAAGCAGACTTCTTCTGTGGGAATAGGGTAATTTCAAAAAATTGGTGACATGAGCGATCGATCCTAAAGGTCGGAGTCTGAGTTTTGGGTGCGTGTATCATTTTCTGGTGCGATCGCTTCTTCCCCTGATAATCCCAACCTGTTGGGATTTTGAACAACATCTGATGAGGGTTCCAGGCGTCGGATGCGAATTTGATGCAAGCGCGGCCCTTCCGTAGAAACAACGGTAAATTCGATATTTTTATACTGTAAAGTTTCGCCTGGGTTAGGAATTTTTTGTAATTGGTATAGTAGAAAACCACCTAAAGTTTGGTATTCGTAGGTGAGAGGCAAATCCAGATCTAACAGATCGTTGAGTTCTTCTAAATTTATCTGGGCTTGTACCAGAAAAGTTTGTTCGTCCAAACTTTGGACAATTACCTCTTCGGTGTTATCTGATTCGCCAGTGTCGCCAATGATTTCTGCAACCAGATCGTTAAGAGTAAGAAGTCCTGCCGTACCGCCAAACTCATCGACTACCATAACCATTGCATGGTGCGATCGCTGCATTACGGGTAACAGTTCGCTCAAAGGGGTATATTCCGGTACAAATCTAACCGGGCGAATCCAGGGTAGAATTGGTGTGTCTAGGGATAAATTACCTTGGGCTAAAGGTTCCGCCAGTTCTATGAAGTCAATAATGCCGCGAATGTCGTCTAAAGATTCTCCCATCACGGGGTAGCGAGAGTGGCCTGCGGAGGCAATTTCATTGAGCAGCATCTGGAATGTGGCGGTACTGGGAATGGCGGTAATGCTGGTGCGGGGTACCATTACTTCTCCCGCCAAAACATCGCCAAACTCAAAGACGTTTCTCAGCAGTTCTCGTTCTTCTGCTTGCAGTCCCGTCGATTCGGTAGAGGTGGTGATAATCCGTTGCAATTCTTCGGGGGTAACTGGTGGTTTCCAACCTTGACCTGTGTAGCGGATGCCAACGAGTCGCAACAGCAAACGGGTGGATTGATTTAAGATCCAGATAAAGGGTTTGAAGAAACGAGCGATCGCTAAACTGAGCGGGCCTAAAAATCTTGCTATCTGCTCGGAGAAAAGTATCGCTAACGTTTTCGGGCAAAGCTCTCCTAAAACAATCTGCAAATAAGCAATCAGCGAAAAAGCTACTGGTATGGCTAGGCTATGAGCAATTATCTGACTCATACTTCCGGGTAGGGGCAGCCTCGAAATCCAGTTCGCCACCAAGACTGCCATTGTATTTTCACCAATCCAGCCCAAAGCCAGACTAGAGAGAGTTATACCCAGCTGGGTTGTGGAGAGAAGCCGATCGATATTATGTTGCAGGTATTGTACTGTCTTAGCTTGGGCATCACCAGAGTCTACCAGATGGTTGATGCGCGATCGGCGCACTGAAACGATCGAAAACTCAGCGGTGACAAAAAAAGCATTGATCGCAATTAGTATTAGCACCGACAACAAGCGCAGCACCATGTCTGGCCATGTTAGGGAAGTTGGGACTTGACTAACTAATCCCGGATTCGCGGCCAAGACAACCACAGTGGTGGCAAGCATTTGCAAAAAAGGCAAGTATGCCAAAGGCGGTCAATCCTAGAATCAAAAATCCAAAATCGATTGACTTTTGAATGAGTGACTTTTGTTTTCTTATCTTACTGGAATACCAGAGGTTTGGAGCCGCAATTGTTGATCCGGGTAATCGGTGAGCGTTAGTGACACTCTTGAGGCACCTTCTAGCACAGTGGTGGGAATACTCACCGTACCCGAAAATGCCTCACCATTGGGCGGCAATTCTCCCGGTAAGCCTTCCGCACTCGCACTTAAGGGGCGGCCCCGTTCATCGGTAACATCCAAGAAGCTATAAAGAAACTTTACTGGCTGGGAGCTTTCATTCTTCAAGCTCACATCCAGCAGCAAAGAGCCTTGCTGCTGACGAACCGAACGGATTTCTAGGGTTACACCCTTATCTTTACTAACAATGGGAAATCCAGCTGGAGCAGCATCGGACTGGGTAGGGTCATCCGCCGAGAGCAGTTTAGTGCGCTTGTCGGTGTTGTTCTTTTTTTCTGGCTGACGCTGTTTAGACTTTTGCATCATCACTTTCACAGTTTTGATGATATCTGCCTCTTTGAGCATTACCACCGCTTGCGCTCCCGGCGGCGTGTCCTTAAGGTTCTTCGTTTTGGTGACTGGACGAGCATCCGGTTGACTTACGCCTTTAAGGGCTTCATGCCCCAAAGCAAATCCCCACATTCCGCTGACAAAGCCAGCTCCAAGCATTAGAACGAGCAAAACTAAAGTTAGGGCTACAGTTGAGTTCAATTTCATGGTTGATAGGGTTCTGGGCTTCTTTCCTTAATTTCGATCCAGCTAACGATTAATATCTTAGTTAAGATGAAGGCTTGTCGAACTAAGCTGACTGATTATACAATAAGAGGACAGTTCGCTCAGGACTGAACGATCTGCGATCGCCATCCCGTCAAGGAGTGGCTAAGCACAATCAGCGCCTTTGGCCGATTGGGGAGGCAGCGAGCTCATAATTCGCCTTCAGACTGGTTCGATTCCAGTAGGGCGCACTTTATCTAATCCGCCTTTTATCCCCCGTCAATAAGATATTGCGAGGGATAAAAGTGGGTTTAAAATGGCTTATTCAGCAAGCCCTAAGTACGGAAAAGCCGACATAATAAGCTTTATTGTTCTCAACAATGTGTATTTACACTAACTTGACACTAACGTGGCGGCTGTTCCTCGTATATAAATTCACTCCCTCTGACTGGCGCACTGACATTGACAGTGCCGATCTGAAACAATGAAGTATTATAGGGGTTGGGCAAATCTGGGGTGCGAATCAGTGGATCGTTGGAAACCTGCTGTCTCATGACATCTACGTATAATTTGTAAAGTGCTTTACTATCGCGAGTAATTTCGTTTTCAGGAAAAGGGCCGAATAGTAAGTTAAATTGCCGCCCAATAGAACGATTTACAAAAGCTTCTCTGTCATTACTGAAGAAAGTTCGTTGAAATTGTTCATCAATGCCGATACTTCTGGGACTTAGGGGTATTGTGTCTGGGTTGAAAGTTTCTGCTTCGGCCTTGGGGACAAAGCTAAACAAGCTACAAGAGGCACTCAGAATTAATGTACCTACAAGACCGCTAAACCGCACGCTCATGACATTTACCCTCACTTTTCCCAAATCTTAACTCATCTTTGAGTCTAAAATCATTGTTGGCTCTTTTAAATTATCAACTGCGATGACCAGTGGAATTAAACCGCCAGATGGTTTAGGTGTCTGGGCTACAACTTCCGATCTAACTACGCTGCGCCAGCAACTTCTCGATTTATTCTGCGAACTTGCTTATCAGTCGGGTGACTTTGTTCTTTCGTCGGGCCAGCGTAGCTCTTATTACATCAATGGTAAGCCGGTGACGCTGCATCCTCAAGGGGCTTTGGCGATCGGACGTATCCTGTTATCGATGCTACCAAGTGATACTCAGGCGGTAGCGGGTTTGACGCTGGGGGCCGATCCGATCGTCTCCGCAGTCAGTGTCGTTTCTGCCTACGAAAATCGTCCCATCCCCGCTCTAATTATCCGCAAAGAAGCTAAGGGACACGGTACGAGAGCATACATTGAAGGCCCTCAGTTACCAGATGGAGCGAAAGTGGTGGTTTTGGAGGATGTGGTAACTACTGGCGGTTCCGCACTGAAGGCGGTTGAGCGTTTGCGAGATGCGGGTTATATCGTTGAGGAAGTGATTTCGCTGGTGGATAGAAAACAGGGTGGTGCTGAGTTATACCAATCTGTTGAGTTGAAGTTTGAGGCCGTGTTTTCGATTGGGGATATTCAGGAACGGTATAAGCAGTTAAGGGTTTAAGCTAAAGTTAGGGACTGTCTAGTGCAAGTGGTCAGTTGTCAGTTGTCAGTGGTAAAAATCAAGATTTCCAGCGCAATCATTGGCAATTTTTAGTGGTGAGTTATTTCCGCCATCCTGCACTAGTCCCAGCCAGGATTTTCAAGTCAGTGGAATAGTTATGACACAAACACCAGACAACGAAAGCGGAAGGGTTAGATGGACAGACAAAATGCTGGACAGTTTAGCCTCAGATGTTTCGGAATTACGAGAAAGCGTTTCCGAACTACGAGAAAGCGTTTCGGAAGTGCGAGATAGCGTAGATGGGATAAGGATTACATCTCAGGCATTGTTACAGATAGCATTACAGCAACAGCAAGAGAATGAAGCCAGAAAAGCTGAACTAGCAGAATATATTCGCAAGTCTGATGAATGGAAACAGGAAAGCGATCGCCGTTTCTATACATTACTAGATGAAGTGCGTTATTTAAATAGAAGAGGCGATCGTATTGATGGGGACAGTCAGGAATAAAGGCCGTTATAATAGCTATAAGGTTGAAGTTTGAGGGAGAATAGTTATGACAAAAACACCAGACAACGAAAGTGGAAGGGTTCGATGGACAGATAAAATGCTGGACAATTTATCCTCAGATGTTTCGGAACTACGAGATAGCATTTCGGAACTACGAGATAGTGTAGATGGGATAAGGATTACAGCTCAAGCATTGTTACAAGTAGCAGCGCAGCAACAACAAGAAAATGAAATCCGAAGAGCCGAATTAGCAGAATGGAAACAAGAAAGCGATCGACGTTTCAATATTTTACTTGAGGAGGTGCGTTATTTAAGTAGGAGGGTCGATCGTGTTGATGGGGATAGTCAGGGATGAAGGCTATGGAGTTTAAATCTCGTATACTAAAACATAGCTGCGAATAAAATTTTCATCTATTGGATGGTTATCTGAAAGCTTGACTAACTTAGTTTGTGGGAAAGGTTCAAGTAATCTGTGACAATGGGAAATAACATATAGTGTTTTTACTCCTATTTTTCCATTCTCTTTCTCCCATAAACCTTCATTCTGAGTTGAGGGTAGGCATTTTTGAAGTAGGTTATTTGTTAGATGAGTGTTTGGTTTTGGTTCGAGTTCAACTAGCTCCAATATTGCTTCATATCTAACCAAACTATCTACACCTAAAGCAAAATAAATTTTGCACGGCCCGTGAGTTTTCACTGCCAATTCTGCTGATGTCCATTTTAAATAAGAGCGAAAGGTAATGCGTTCTTCAGGGGTTTTATTACTCGCGTCTTCAAGATGTTGTTGATAATGGCGACAAAATATAGCACAATTTGGGGTAGTTTTTATTTTTGATTGTAAACTCATTTTCAATATATCGTTGGTCAAGTAGTAAGGTGGGCATTGCCCACCCTACTATATTAACCTTGAACTACTGGCTCTTTAGCTAAAAACTTCTCCAATTCTGTCAAAGCATCGGCATCAACTTTTGTCTGCATCGGGCAGAATTTAGGGCCGCACATCGAGCAGAATTCAGCGGTTTTGTAGATATCTGCTGGCAGGGTTTCGTCGTGATATTCCTTGGCCCGATCGGGGTCTAATGATAACTCAAATTGGCGGTTCCAATCGAAATTGTAACGCGCTTTGGAGAGTTCATCATCGCGATCGCGTGCGCCTGGACGACGACGGGCAATATCGGCAGCATGGGCGGCAATTTTATACGCAATTAGCCCATTTCGCACATCTTCCGCATTCGGCAGACCCAAGTGTTCCTTGGGTGTTACATAGCACAACATGGCTGTACCGTACCAGCCAGCCATCGCAGCACCGATCGCAGAAGTGATATGGTCATAACCGGGAGCGATGTCCGTCACCAATGGCCCCAGCACGTAGAAAGGTGCTTCGGAACATTCTTCCATTTGCTTCTTGACATTGAACTCGATTTGATCCATAGGCACGTGACCCGGCCCTTCCACCATCACCTGCACGTTATCTTCCCAAGCTTTGCGGGTGAGTTGTCCGAGGGTTTTCAGTTCCGCGAGTTGGGCTTCGTCAGAAGCATCGTGAGTGCAACCGGGACGCAGGGAATCGCCTAAGCTGAAGGAGACATCGTACCTCTTGAAGATTTCGATGATGTCGCGGAAGTGGGTGTAGAGAGGATTTTGCTTGTGATGGTGCAGCATCCACCGGGCGAGGATACCGCCGCCGCGAGAGACGATGCCGGTAATGCGGTTTCTCACCAAAGGTAGGTGTTCAATCAGAATCCCGGCGTGAATGGTTTGATAGTCTACGCCTTGTTGGGCGTGCTTTTCGATCACGTGGAGAAAGTCATCGGCTGTCAGTTTTTCGATCGTACCGTGGACGCTTTCTAGGGCTTGGTAGACGGGTACCGTGCCAATGGGAACGGGGGAAGCGTTGATAATAGCGGTGCGAATTTCATCTAAGTTACCGCCGCCTGTGGACAAGTCCATGACAGTATCAGCACCATATTTCACCGCCAGCTTGAGCTTATCGACTTCTTCGTCAAGATTGGAAGAGTTGGGGGAAGCGCCGATGTTGGCGTTGACTTTACACTTTGAGGCGATGCCAATACACATCGGCTCTAAGTTAGTGTGATTGATGTTGGCGGGGATAATCATCCGCCCCCGTGCCACTTCCTCGCGAATCAAGTCAGCTGGGAGGTTTTCCCGCTGGGCGACGTAGTGCATTTCTTCGGTAATGACGCCTTGGCGGGCGTAGTGCATTTGAGAAACGTTGCTTTGTCCGCTTCGCTTCGCTACCCATTCGGTACGCATATTGAATTCCCTCGAATAAACAGCTTCCCTCCGCTGGTATTACCCAGACTCAGGTACTAAGGGTCTAATCTCAGCCCGGTTTTACGGACACCCCTAGCTATGGCTGTTGATTGTAGCACTTTGGGTTGAAGCTGAGTTGAAGCGAGTTGGAAATCTTTATGGAACGGGGACACCTGGATAATCGGTGATGGGTAATGGGTAATAGGTAAAGTTAGGTTTTGTCATAGGTACTCCCAATTTCCATCACGACTAATCAGTATTTGGATGTCTTTCTCCAAAACATCTATGTAGCATAATAAATAAAATTGGTATTACGCAACACTCGTGTTTTTTTTGGAGTCCATCAACTCAGAAACAAGATTGTCGAAATTATAATTCCCCGATCGAAATATCCTGATAGCCAATCTAGCTGGATGGATATGGTGTTGTAACAATTCGCCTAACTCATTAATAGGCAAAAAAAGGAGAATAATTGTGGCAACTATCGCTAACCCAGTCCTAACTTTAACTCCATTTACTGAGAACACTCAACAAAAGGTAAAAATCGAGGTTAAATACAATGTAACTTTCACTCAAAGTGAAATCGATTTACAGACATCTGGGTTTAAATTTCAAGAAGTCATACAAGTCTTGGGAGTGGATGCCCCTAACCCTGTAGACCAAGTTCTGGTAAGCAACATTGTGCCTGTTCAAGATATAACTATACCGGGAGTAGGAGTTGCAGTTTCGCGTATGCGTACAGCGAAAGCACTCAGGAAAGATCTGCAAGAAGATCCAATGGCAGGAGATGCTGATGAGATCCGCTGTAGCATTCAAATTATACCTGTTGCCGCTAGCGCATTCACAAACACAGTGTCATTAGCAGGCTAATGGATTCTGCTAAGTAAAACCTTTCAATAACACGGGGGTTGACAAACTGTTAAGCCCCGTGTTATTGCTAATTAAATTTACCAAAGCAATTTTCCTTTAAAGCTGGATAATTTGGTAAAAGGTTACAATAACGCTATGTTCATCCCGATCGGAGTTTACTTGAAAAGTGCGATCTGGATAAACTAATTTCAGACGACTTGACCACATTTGGGCAATCGTATCTCCCAGATAATATAAGTTATCAATCCCTACTTTCTCTGCACCTGGGAGAATATCATCAATGTGCTGATGGTTCATCACTCGCTCGATCGCATTGATATCATTTCCCAGCTTTTCTTTCCACTGTTGGTATATTTCAAGATCGAATGCTTCTGTCAAAAATATTCCACCTTGGTGTTCGACAAAATCCGGCCAGAATAATTGGGTAAAAGCTAGAGCAATTTCAATATTGGCAACTCCAAAAAGAAAGTCCCAGAGTGAGAAATCGTAGCCGTTCGCTTCTTTCCACTGCTGGAATTCAATTAGCTGCTCTTTGTCTAAAGATATTTGTTTAATAGCCATAAGCTTTATGGGATCTCATCTGCTGTCGCGGGTCTAACTTTTTTCTCAGCTTGGACGAAAATGCTTCTTGCCGGGTTTTGGTTATGTTGATATTCAACGACGTGAGGTGTCGGCACACTTGCATGAGCTTTTCCTGTCACGTCCACTCGCTTAATGGCGCGTCCATTATCATCGTAGACAATATAGCTGGTTATGTTGCTGCCATCCATGCGATAGCGAACTTCTCTAGGATTTGCCCCATCTAAGAGAAAATAGCCGGTGATTTGAGTTCCTTTAGCTATAAGGATGCTAGCTGATGTACCAACTGTCCAATCGACTGGTTTAGGCATTTATCAACCCAACGGCTAGTTAAAGATTGTATCACCTTGGTCTTGGCTGGGGTGGAGCAAGTCACAAACCTTAATCGAGAGGGGGCGACTCGTTCCAGAAATATCTGAGGGTGCGCTTTGTCATATAATGTGTAATAACCCATGTAAAGCTGACGCGACAGGATGAGTACATTTAACCCAAACGGCGACACATCTACCTCTGAATATCTAGCAGATGAGGAACAGGAAGAGCAAATTGAAGAAAACTGGGAGGATGAAGATGAAGAGGATAGCCTTCCTTCCAGGTTTTCCATATCAGTTTCTCGAAGAGATTTTGATGTAGAAGGCATAGTTAGACGGCTGAGAAATGAAGACATAGAAATTCCTGATTTTCAGCGTAACTATGTATGGAAACCCAAGCAAGCTTCCCGTTTGATAGAGTCTCTCTTACTTGGTCTACCAGTTCCAGGGATTTTTATGTCCATCGAGCCAGAAACGAAAAAGATGCTAGTGCTTGACGGTCAGCAAAGATTAATTAGCCTTCGCTCTTTCTACGATGGAAAATTTCCCAATAGTCGGACAGCGTTTTGTCTAAAAGGGGTGCATCAAAAATTTGAAAGAGAGACATATAAATCGTTGAAGGATGCAGATCGACGCCAATTAGACAACTCGGTTTTGTCCGCAACCATTGTCGAACCACGTCATAATAATGAGGACAGCATTTACTACATTTTTGAAAGGCTTAATACAGGAGGTACTCTACTCAAACCCCAAGAAATTCGTGCTTGCATTTACCACGGCGCTCTCAATGAACTCATACATAAGTTAAATAAAAATGATTATTGGCGCGAACTATTTGGCAAAGATGTAGACAAGAATAAGAAAGACCAAGAACTTATTCTGCGGTTCTTGGCGCTTTACTTTGATGGCAATAATTATAAGCCACCACTTAAAGAATTTTTAAATAAATACATGAAGGGAAATAGACACCTCAAACTCCAATCCGAAGAACAAATAAGCAAGGCTTTTATAGAGACTATTGAAGTAGTTCACCAAGGTATCAGTAATAAAGCTTTCCACCCACAAAAAGTATTTAGTCCAACTTTATTTGAGGCTGTCATGGTTGGTATTGCACGAAGACTGGAACAAGGTGCTATTAAGAACTTTGATGAATTGCGAGAATGGTATAATTATCTTTTAAACGAAGAAAAATTTGTGGCAGTGTCTGCAAAGATACGCGATCTCACTAGCGAACATAATATAAAGGAAAGGCTAAGGCTCGGAACTGAGGCTTTCGCTGACTTAGAATGACCGGAAGAGCAGTGGTTTCTACGACTGAAGTCCCGACGACTGAAGTCGCGACTACACAGACAAAGCCCGCCTACGCAGGCTTCTAGAGTCCGCGTCAGGCGGACGAGAGTTTGTGTAGCCTCTGGGCTTCTAGCCTGTAGGAACCTTATTGCTACACGACTCTAAATCGTTTAATGGTTTTGAGGTGGTTGTGATAATTGACCTGACAAGGTATGGGCCAAAAGCCTAGAGGCGATCGGTTGGGGGGTTAGGTCTATCCGCTCCGAACAGTATTGGCCCCTACCTTTGCAGTTTCAAAACTAACCTGTGACGTTCATCACAAGCATTATCAGAGTAGCCTCACAAAGGATTAGAGTCCGCAAACACCAGATTTCTACTTAATTTTCACAAAGGCTCAAGGTAGTCAATCACTTAGCGTGAAAGCCAAATACGGAATAATTTATCAATTCCTCATTGGTAGTTTGCTATATGATTGACCAACCTCAAATCCCCAATCCCCAATTCCAAATCGAGCGGTCGCTCGTTACGGGGGAGAAGAGTTGGCGGTAATTTTGCCAAGCACAAGATCGGAAGATGCGGCTGACAGATCTCTGTATCGGGCGAAAAAGGAAGGACGCGATCGCACTTATCTAATCAGGCGCGAAGACCCCTACTATACCCATATAGATTAGAGGGCGATCTGCTGCTTCCGCAACTCAAACCAGATCTGGGCTAGAGGCCAGATTCGAGGATGATTAACTTCAGATTTAGAAAAACGACCAATTACGATCCAGGCAATTGGATATGATAAGTAAGGATTTTTACCTGTTGACTTGGAAAACTACTCATGCAAAAAACCAAGTTGATCGCTCAAGCTATAGCTAGTGCAATGCTAACCTTGACGCTGACGACTATAGGAACTCAAGTCGTACAGGGCATAGAGAACCCTGTTTCTCTGTTAAGAACTACCTGTGTTGGTAGTGGCCCCGGTCGCTGGCGTCCAGATACTGAAAATGTTGCTATAGGCAGGTCTGTCTATAAAAGTCTGATGAAACTGAGTCCTAGCAATGGCTCGGCGGCAGTAACCTGTAGGATCAGGCCCGAAGATTCTGAACCTCGATTCCAAACGCTTCAGCTGGAATTTGGGATGCTTGACAGCGACACAACCAGTCCTCCCAATACCGTAAATATATATCTGGATGGGCGGCAGGTAGCTACTCGGACGGTTACCGCTGCACAGACAGCCTCTTTGTTATTCAATGTTGGCAATGTCAGCAATGTTTCTATAGAAACCATCTGTGCTAGCTCTTCAGAATATTGCGGTCGGGTTTACTTTTTTAAAGCATCGTTGGAGCGCATTCCTGAACCACCGCGTCGCTTACGCCGTGAGCCACAGCGTCTGACTGTCCCTGAGCCACCGCGTCTGCTTGTTCCTGAGCCCCCGCGTCGTAGAAAATAGCGGTAAGGTGTTAAGTAGACTTGTTCTACCGTGGGATTGTCAAAATCAAAGGATTGCTTTCACTATTTGACGCCGATGAAGCCCAAAATTACCAATATGGTTGCATGGCAGCAGGCTGAACTACTGATGCAACCTGCTTATCTTCGCGTAATCGATAATATTCGCAAACAGTTGGAGCAATCTGTCTGGAAGGCTACTTATGAGGAAGTGCAAACTCCTTATCCCGGCTATCTGCTTTGTTTGCAGCATGGAGATCGACTAATAAGCGTAAATTTGTGGGAACTGTGCTATCAAGTCTGTTTTCGGGACTACAAACCCACACACAGCGAACTGGAAAGCCAGGAAGTGGAGATTGATACCAGTCTTATTGATGAAAGTGGGGATGTGGATTGGGATCGTTTGGAAGCAAAGACAAGGGCAATAGTAGAGCAGGTATTTACGAATTTGCCTGTCCAGTGAGGGGATTAAATACAGATGATTCAGAAACTATACGATATTCAGGCAGTAGCTGGAGCAATGTTTGGCGAATCGATCGCAGTTAGTTTTGGGAACGATCGCGCAGCCATGAAGGCGGTGCGGGAGGGGGTGGCTTTGTGCGATCGCTCTCACTGGGGTAGAATTCTCGTTTCTGATGACGATCGACTCCGATTTTTACACAATCAAAGTACTAACGATTTCGAGCAACTCAAGCCGGGACAAGGTTGCGATACTGTTTTTGTGACATCTACCGCTCGGACTATTGACTTGGCGACTGGCTATGTTATGGAAGATGCGGTAATGCTGCTGGTTTCGCCCAATCGTCGCCAAAAAGTGATGCAATGGCTAGATCAATATATCTTTTTCGCGGATAAGGTCAAATTAACTGATGTTACTGATGATACGGTTACTTTCAGTTTGATCGGCCCAAAAAGTGACGCCGTTTTAGAACAGTTGGGCGCTAGCACAATTATCGGTCAACCCTACGGTAGTCACCAATTGATATTTACCCCCCCTGTTTCCCCCCCGTCTACGGGGGGGACTTCTGTGGTTTCCTCTCCTGTCTCCCCCTCGTCTACGCAGGAGACTTCTGTGGTTTCCTCTCCTGTTTCTTCTCCTGTTTCCCCCCTGTGGACGGGGGGGACGGAAGGGGGGGTTCGCGTTGCTGTCGGTAGCGGTTTGGCGATACCCGGATACACTTTGATTGCTCCTGCTGATAGTGCTGCTTTTCTGTGGAGTAAATTAGTGGAAGTAGGAGCAGTACCTATGGGAGCGAGCGTTTGGGAGCAATTGAGAATTGAGCAAGGACGCCCAGTTCCCGATCGCGAATTAACGGAAGATTACAATCCTTTAGAGGCGGGATTGTGGCAGACGATTTCGTTTAGTAAAGGTTGTTATATCGGTCAAGAAACTATTGCTCGATTGAATACTTATAAGGGTGTGAAGCAGCAACTTTGGGGTATTCGCTTAAAAGCACCAGCCGAACCGGGTAGCTTAATTACGGTGGGCGATGAAAAAGTCGGCAAACTTACCAGTTATACGGAAACCGATGAAGGTAGCTTTGGACTCTGTTATATCCGTACTAAGGCTGGTGGCGAAGGGCTGAAAGTACAAGTTGGAGACACAGAAGGCGAGGTAGTTGCTGTTCCTTTTGTCACACATATACCTGAGTAAAAGGTAAGTTAGAGCGATCGCGCCTCCCCTTGCGGGTTTTGACTGAACTAATTGCACTCCTACTATAATCAAAACAGAACAGAGCGGAGTTAAAGCTATGTCTACTACAGAAAAAGTCCGTTGGATAAGCGCTGATTTAGAATTCTTACCCGATAATGGCAACCGTTATGAGATCCTCGAAGGAGAATTAGTCGTGACAAGAGCAGCCCACTGGGAACATCAAAAAGTTGCTAACAATGTTTGCTTTGAGTTAACTATTTGGTCAAGACAGACGCAGTTAGGTAAGTCTGTCCAGGTACCCGGTATTATCTTCACGGATGCTGATAATGTTATTCCTGATGTGGTTTGGGTAAGTAATGAGCGTTTAGCAGAAATATTAGATGAGTCTGGACATTTGGCTGGGGCACCGGAGTTAGTGGTAGAGGTGATGTCCCCAGGTGAGGAAAATGAAAAACGCGATCGCCTATCAAAGTTAAAATTATATTCAGTTCAAGGCGTGCGGGAATATTGGATTTTTGACCAACAACAGCAAAAAGTTGAGGTTTACCGCCGGGATAATGGGGTTTTGAAATTAGCGATGACTTTGTTTAAAGAAGATAATTTAACCAGTCCTTTGTTACCTGGGTTTATTGTGTCAGTGTCGGGATTGTTTGCGTAGAGATTGGGGCTAGTGGATTTTTATCATCTATGCTACCCCGCTTATAGAATAGTATTGACCACAAACCTTGCCTAAATAATTCAATATCTGTTGACGTTCCTTTGTTAAATTGCTCACCTGCGTCTCTCCATTTACGAGTTCTTTGCCTGAGTCGGTTATGGCAGTTACATCGACTTCTTGAACGATTAGCACAATCCCCCGCTCTTTCAGGGGTAAGAAATAATAAAAGAGGGAATTTAATTTAATTTGAAAGCTTATGAGGCGTTTGAAACTACGGGGATGTTACCGTGAGCTATGGTGCTGTTGATACTAAATCTTTGCTAGATATTGCCCTGGAGGGTCAATCTGAGGAATATCGGCGCAAGGTGTTGGAGTTGGCTTTTAAGGGGAAAATTGAGCCAACAGACCCGATATTCCTGATTTTATTGGCTACGGGGCGATTGGAACTGCTGATTCGAGAAAGTCCCAAACCAGAGGATTTTGAGTTGGCGTTTACTCGGTGGATGGCGCGGATTAATAAGACGCTGGCGAATTACGATCGGGTGGCGGTTGAGAAGCAAGAGGGGCAGATTGCTGAGGCTGTTAATTCTCTGGTGCGTTAGACGGAATTGACAAAAGTGGCGACATCTGAGCGTTCTTTGGTGATGGCGGCGGGTATCCTCTTGACGACGTTGGGTGTGGGTGCTTTGATGGGATGGATGGGTGTGCTTCGATCGCAAGGAGGGTTTGCGCCTCTTGAAGCGGTTCATCTGACTCAGGAGCAGGCGGAGGCTTTGCGGTGGGCGACTAGCGCTGAGGGGAAGTGCGATCGGAATTTGATGAAGTAGAATTCGGATAGTCTTACTGATTTAGAATGTAAAAAGGATGTAAAGCGTTTGGAGGTGACTTTGAAAGTGGCGGGAAGGCCAGCTACAGAAGGATTTTGTACGATTTGGGTCGAATCTATAGAAAAGCGTAGGTTTAGGCGCGTAGCGCTATAAAATCAAACTTGGCTATGAAGGCTTCTAGAAATAGTGAATAAATTACATTCAAAAATAGATATTTCAGTCGTTATAGCTTCGTTTAATGAAAGCAAAGTTTTACCAATAAGCTTGTTAAATTTATTTAGCTTTCTTGATAATTTACAAGAAAATTTTGAAATCATAGTTTCGGATGATGGAAGTACAGATGAGACAAAATTTTTAAATTGGTGCTTTTACTATGATAAATTTAATGTTAGGTATATTCGCAGCAGTGTAAATACAGGTAAAGGGGGCGCTTTAAGGAGAGGACTTCAAGTAAGTAGTGGGAAATATGTTTTGTTTACAGATGCCGATATTCCCGTAGAATTAGATGCTATATATAAGGTAATTGAATTATTAAAAAAAGGGGAGTTTGATATAGTAATTGGAAATAGGTATTTACCAGATTCTGAAATTATTGGCTCGTCTAGTTTTATGAGAAGATTTTTAAGCAAAGTGTTCAATATAGTTGTTAGAATTATGGTATTACCTCAATATTCTGACACTCAGTGTTGTCTAAAAGGATTTTCTTTAGAAGCTCTTAAAGCAATACTTCCTTTTTGTTCAGTTAACTCTTACGCCGTAGACGTAGAGTTATTAAAAATCGCAGAACTGCAAAAAATGAGAATTGGTGCTATTCCTGTAAAATGGAAAGATAGTAGAATCAGCTTTGGATTGTTAAAAATTATACGTTTTGGTATTATTTTATTAAAAGATATTATTTGTATTAGTATAACTAGAATTATTTCCAGACCTTTTGAGATAAATTTGAAGTCCAATATTTAGTTTACTGTGGAGTGCAAGTTATATGTCAAATCAAACAGAACTTGAGTTTCAAGTGTATATGGCAGAGTATGAAGCGTTACGAAATGAGCATGAACGCTTGCTTCAGTCACGCCAACAATTGTTGTTAGCAATATTTGCTGCTGCGGCTGGATTATTAGGTGTTATAATTGCCAATCAAAGTTTAGTATCAAATCCTAACTTTTCCAAGCTGTTTCTAGTATTACCATTGAGTTTTACTTTATTAACATGGTGGTACATACGGAATAATTATAGTTGTCTTTTAATTGAGTTATATCTGTTAACACAGTTGAAACTAAAGATAGAAGACGTAATAGGCAATCCGCTTTGGTGGTGGAAAAAATTTCAATGGAAAGCAGAATCATCCCCTGAAGGTCGTTTTATTGTTTTTACTCAAACCCTATCAAAACTTGGCTTTATACAAGGATCTGCTTTTGTTTGCCTTTTTGCTTTTTGTAATCAAACGAAATGGCAATTAACTACTTGGAATTTTTTTGATTGGCTTCTGATTTTGCTTAATTTTATAGCACTTCTTGTTACTATTCGTCTTGTATTTATTAGCTATCAGCTAGTTCAGAAAATCAGGCAGGAAGCAAGATAATTATTCTAAAGGAGTGGGAACAAGAAAATGGACATCTATATTTCTCTATTTCCATAGTACAATTTCCTTTCTAATCGGATTGAATACAAGCAAGTTTAATTGCCAGTATCCTGACGACCCATATAGGTGCAGAGGAAGGGGGAAGGAGGACGCTTTTCCTGAGCATACCAGGGAGAGCGATGCTTGCACAGGTAGCGATCGCTATGCAAAATTAAATAAATAAGTTAGGCGAAACTTTGAAATATTCACCAAGAGCTTTAGCTTGTGCCTTGCTAATCGAACGTTTGCCATTAACAACTTCAGATACTACCCCACTCGAACCAATTATTCCAACTAAATCTGCTTGCCTAGTGCCGCTCGTTTCCATGACATATTGCAGCATTTCAGATGGAGTAAATTTCTCGAATGGATAGTTTTTAGTTTCGTATACTTCAATCAGCGTTACTAATAAATCGAGTAAAGCTAGCTCCTCCGGTGTACGATTTTTGGCAAAAATTAACGGTTCTACAACTTTCAACAAACGTTCGTATTCTGCTTCTGTCTCAATTGCCTGTGGAGCAACTTCAGCTAGCAAGGCTTGATAAGCACTTCGATCAAAAGTAAGGGTCATTTTTCCATCCATCTTTGTCGTATTCGCTATGGGTTAAAAAATATTTGTAATAAACCTTCTGCGTTTGATAATCAATCCCAACAATCAGACGGTAATCGTTGCCTTTAATGTTAAATACCGTAAAGTTTCCTACTGCCTCAGCATCTCGATAAACCTTACGCACATCTTCTAAATTTTGCCATTCTGCATTTTTTACAATCTCATACCATTTGTCAATCTGCGTCCTGACATCAGGATACTTAGCTGCATCATTACGGAGATTGCGAATTGAAATTAGGTGCATTTTGATTGAGATAGGTAAGAAAACTTTTTCGCACAATCATAAATCCATCAAGATTATTTAAATTCTTGGCTATATTGTCACTCTCTCATTTTGAGAGCAAAATGTCAAGGGGTTAAACATTCAAGGCAGGGCTGTTTCATTCTAAAAAAACAGAGTGGCAATTACCAGAGTAGACGGTAAAAACCACGCAAGAAAAGCGATCGCGCTTCTACTTTATAAAACTTCAACAATCTTTTCAGCCAAAGCATTACCCAATTCCCTCGGCTCCAGCTTATGCAATCCACGCCCATATACGCGCCCCTCACCCATCAGCGCTTCATCAGAAATACGTTCGCGTAGCGTGCCGTAGGCAATCGAGCGCCTCCCACACCTCTTTAAGCAATTCTGGCCGATCTAAAAGCACTTTGGCAAGAGCGGGTTTAGGATACAGCATTAAATAAACATTAGTAGCCGTCGCCCTTGAATGATTCAAGATAAATCGATTCATGTCTACCTCTACCAGTATCCTGACAACCCATATAAGTGCAGAGGAAAGGGGAAGGAGGACGCTTTTCCTGAGCAT
Source organism: Argonema galeatum A003/A1 (assembly GCF_023333595.1). Taxonomy (GTDB): domain Bacteria; phylum Cyanobacteriota; class Cyanobacteriia; order Cyanobacteriales; family Aerosakkonemataceae; genus Argonema; species Argonema galeatum. The sequence goes on along the minus strand of NZ_JAIQZM010000010.1, from coordinate 35,106 downwards.
ACCAGGGAGAGCGATGCTTGGCTTGGGTAGCGATCGCCTCTAGCCGTTGTTCGATCCTTGCGTTTGAGAACTGCGAGAAAGCGGCTCACCAATGCCCAAACGCCCTCACCTACTTTCTCACCTGTCTTCTCAAAGGCTTTAGTTGCAATCGTTGTGGCGATCGCTGTTGCCGTCAGGGTTGTTACAGGTTCCACCATAAGCCGCTCCAGAGTTTTATTGCTTCAGCTACCCAATTATGGCAGCTAGAATATTAGTCAAGGCAGCTTCATCGATTATTTAAAGATGCTCTCCTACCGTCCATTAGGAACACTGGATTAATTCTGAACTTGACGAAAGCATTCAAAATGGAGCCTAGATCATGCAAATCACAATCGACCTCCCCGACGAGCTAATTCAGCACTTTAATCCAAATCGCCTCACCCGTGAGATTCTAGAAGCTCTAGCGATACAAGCCTACCAAACTGAGAAAATTACCCATGCTGAAGTGGGTCGCATTCTGGGGCTACCCTCTCGCTGGGCAGTGGATGCCTTTTTGAAACAGCACAATGCCGATCTGCACTACGATGAGGCGGATTTGGAACGCGATCGCGAAATCCTCAGCCAACTGAGAGCTAAACAAGCCAACAGTGCCTCATGATTGTCGTTTCCGATACCTCACCGATCAACTATCTACTGCTCATTAACCAGATCGATCTACTGCCCAACCTATTCCAACAAATCATCATTCCTAACGTGGTTCGGGATGAAATGCTCGATCTAGATGCACCACCAGTTCTTCAACAATGGATTGCTAATCCTCCTTCCTGGCTTACTGTTCAAACTGTTCCCGTAATTGATGCAACCCTCAATACCCTCGATCCTGGGGAACAGGCCGCGATTACCCTGGCTCAAACCCTACCAGCAGATCTGCTGATTATTGATGAACGCTTGGGACGACAGATTGCAGCAGAGCGTGGTATTGCCATAATCGGCACTCTTGGAATTTTGGCTGATGCCGCAACTCAAGGTTCGATCGACCTTGCTGAAACCATTGCACAATTGCAACAAACGAACTTTCGGGTTTCCCGTCGTATAATTCAGGCGTTGCTAAACAAACCAACGAATTAGCAAATAACCTACACTTCTTAAACAATAAGACTTGAAGGTGGACTGGAGCGATCGCAAAGGAAAAGTCAGCTAACAAGTCGTTGGAGCCGACCGCCGAGAGGTTATCTGTGGGGATCGGGGGTTGTCTGCGGCAGCTCAACTTGGTCGTTAGATTACGAGATTATTCGATCAGTGTTCAGGTAAAACCTCAAGAATCTTCTCTCCTAAAGCATTACCCAATTCCCTCGGTTCCAGCTTATGCAATCCACCCCCATACACGCGCCCTTCACTCATCAGCGCCCGATCGGAAATGCGATAGATTTAAGTAAAGATTGAATCATAGCGCTCCTAGCTCTTGCTCCCTATAGAACTAAAAAAACAGTTTTATCGTATCTTAGCGTACTATTGGCTATCCTTGGCTTGCTTTTATAATGGCTGATACTGTTAACTCCAACTCTGGAAAAGTGGAAGAGATGATGCGATCGCTTCCCGTATATTTACTCATTTGATATACTCCTTCTACTAGCTGGTAAACCAACACTGTCGGCACTTTCGGATTTCCCAAGTAACTCCGGGAAGCTATCGCCAAATAATCAACGATCCAATATTCAAAAATGCCCGATCGCTGATATTCATCCAGTTTATCAACATAGTCGTCTTCCCAATTAGTAGACACGACTTCTACAGCTAATTGCAGCGGTTCGATTATGCCTACATAAGTGTTGAGATACCGCTGCCAAATCCTCTTTTCAACTACACTTACATCAGGTCTTCTGCCTCGTTCAGTTCCAGAATTGGTAAAAGTTCTAATCGCTATATCTTTATCCACAATGTAATCAAGTCCCAATCGCTCTGCTTCTCTGTCAAAACTTTTAATGAGATATCGAGAGACACTCTTATTCGATCCGATAGAATCCACTTTGACAATCTCCCCATCGATTAATTCATAACTGCCATCTTCGGGACATACTTGCAAAAACTCTGCAAATGTTAGTGGTTTAGTAGTAGTGTAGGTCATATCAGCACACTTTCCCTTACATAACTTTGATGATTATGGCACAGATTCGAGGTGTAAGCAAGTCGATTTGTTGCTTAACTTCGCGCCACGTAGCGACACTTCGCGCTCTCGTTTGGGGTCGAGTATTTGGACTTTTTGATTCATAGCAGATTCCAATTTTGTTTGGTTTCAGAAATGCTTGCCTCTACTGCGATCGCCTATCTAACTTCATCCTAACTACCCTACCGCCAACTCTGTAAACTTACGCATATAAGGCGACCTGTATCCTAGCACGATATTAGATTTAGGGACTCCAGTTTCAATTAACTCGTTGGCTATCCCTACCTCAGTTCCATATCTTCTGGAACTGCTAAATAAAGAATTCTATTTGGCTGTTGTTCTTCTAGAACTACTTTATATCGTTTTTTCTAGTTCATTAATGACTGAAGGTGAGTCAAAGTCTTTGATTTATACAGCAATTTTCCGTCCTTCTTTTTCTGCTGCGAAAAACTTTTCGGCTCCTAAATCAGCTTTCAAAAGCGTTTGTTCTAACACTAAAATTAACGGGTCATCCGTAATCGTCCATCCATCTTTTTCGAGAGTGCGGCGCAGGGATAGATGTAAATTATCACGTCTAGACATTAGTTATAAAAGCGTGATATGTCGTTGCTGCCAACCAGCAATGTTTGCAGAAATAGCGATCGCCTACATCCTCTTTTACCCATTAATAGTCTCTGCGGCTTTACCTTTACCTTGAAGCCTAGCCAGACGTTGCTCTCGCAGACCAGTTTCTACCATCGCAATTAATTCATCAAGCTGGAGTGTGAGCAAGTCGATTTGTTGGTTAACTTCGCGCCACCTAGCGACACTTCGCGCTCTGGTCTGGGGGTCGGGTATTTGGGCTTGTTGATTCATCGCAGATTCCAGTTTTGTTTGGTTTCAGAAATGCTTGCCTCGCTTGCGATCGCGCCTCTACTTTTTGAGCGCAACTCCAGTCAATCAACCGACTGCCACACCTCTGCACCCTGTTTGCGACAAGCATTGCTGTGACAAACCAAAACAGTTTTAGCAGACACGATCGTCTCAGGCTACTGTCAGGACAGCTCGATAGCGAACTTTATTAGCGCGGACTTTTTCCATCGCCTCATTCACTTGTTCAAAGGGAAAAGTCTCCACAATTGGTTTAATGCCAAAGTTAGAGGCCACTGAAAGCATTTCCATTATCATTGCTCGACCGCCGATCGGAGAACCCATAATGCGGCGACGCTTGCTGAGTAAGGGCCAAAGGGGGATGCTAAGAGGTTCGATCGCAACTCCCACAATCGTAAAAGTGCCATCAGAATTAAGGTATTCCAGATAAGCACCCCAATCTAGGGATTGCGGAACTGTACTAATTATGATGTCTAGCTGCCGAGTGGGAGGAGGTGGAGATTCGCCTGGGGGAACAACTACGACGTGACTGGCACCAAGCTGGGTGGCAAACTCAGCTTTATCTTGGGAAGTGGTAAAAACGGTAACTTTGTTGCCCAATTTGCTGGCAAATTGTACCGCCATGTGACCCAAACCGCCGACGCCAATTACGCCAATTTCTTGGCCGGAAGTCATCCCAGCGTGACGCAAAGCCGAGTATACGGTGATACCGCCGCATAACAGCGGGCCAGCTATTTCGGTTTCAATTCCGGCGGGGATGGCAAAGGCAAAGCGCGAATCTAGCGCCACATAGTCGGCGAAACCGCCGTAACCATTGACAATTAAGCCTTTGTTCTCATTGCAGAGATTTTCGTTACCTTTGAGACAATCGCGGCATTGCAGACAGGATGACATTTGCCAACCTACACCAACGCGATCGCCTATCTTCAAATGCTTAACTTGCGAACCTATCTCGACTACTTCCCCAACTACCTCATGACCGGGTACTAGGGGATACCGCGATTGTCCCCACTCATTATCGACCATGCTGATATCTGAGTGACAGATGCCGCAAGCTAATACTTTGATCAGGCAATCGTAGTTTTGCGCCTGTCCTGGATTTAAGCTGTAGGGTTTAAGAGTTTCCCCTGACTGATATGCTGCTAATGCGTTGATTTCCATATTGAATACTTTGCTTTTTTCTTCGTTTTTCGGTTGTCAATGACCGATCGCTAATCCGGTAGCAGTTCCTTAGATGCTAACCATTCCAAATTGTACAAACGTGACTGATAACGACTACCGCCATCGCATAGAATAGTAACAATTGTGTGACCCGGCCCCATTTGTTTAGCTAATGCAACCGCTGCACCTACATTGATGCCTACAGAACCACCCATAAACAGACCATCTTTCCTCAGCAATTGGTAAATTACCCGCACTGCTTCCTTATCATCAATTTGGATGGCATCGTCAATGGGTACATCTTCCATATTAGCCGTGACGCGGCTGTTGCCGATACCTTCTGTGATGGAGTTCCCCTCCATTTTTAGCTCGCCCGTTTTGATGTAACTATACATAGCACTCCCCATCGGATCTGCCAAGATAGTTTTCACGTTGGGATTTTTTTCTTTCAAGTACATCGCCACACCTGCTAAGGTGCCGCCAGTTCCGGTAGCGCAAGTGAAAGCGTCAATTTTGCCACCAGTTTGTTCCCAAATCTCTTTTCCGGTAGTTTCGTAGTGGGCGCGTCGGTTAGCTAAGTTATCAAATTGATTGGCCCAAATCGCGTTTTCCATTTCGGACGCAATTGTGCCAGAAAGTCTCACATAATTATTGGGGTCTTTGTACGACACTGCTGGGACGGGACGAACTTCGGCACCCAGCGTCCTCAAAGCGTCCATTTTTTCCTGAGATTGGGTATCTGGGATGATAATCACGCATTTGTAGCCTTTGGCGTTGCAAATGTGAGCTAAACCGATGCCGGTATTGCCAGCAGTTCCCTCAACTACTGTCCCACCCGGTTTGAGAAAGCCTTTTTCTTCCGCTTCTTTGATAATGTAAAGGGCGGCGCGGTCTTTGACTGAACCGCCGGGATTGAGAAATTCTGCTTTGCCGAGGATTTCGCACCCGGTTTCTTCGCTGAAGCTGTTTAAGCGAATTAGGGGCGTGTTGCCAATGGTGCCGATAAAGCCATTTTTGATGTCCATTGTGGATTTACCTAAGTTCCTTTAAAAATTTTGACTTATAGCGGTGCTAGGATTTAAAGAGTTTGGTAAGTGCGATCGCACTTTTACCATACTTTACTCATATTAAGAACAAACCCAAGCAACACCGACTCACCGCTTACGGTATCTGGATTTTCTAGACATTCCACTTCTTGACCCGGACGATATATATAAACTTTGCGTTGCTTCCGGTCAATTAGCCAGCCTAACTGTATTCCAGGCTCTCTCATATATTCTTCCATCTTTTCTTGCAAAGGTTTCAGATTGTCAGAAGCCGACCTCAGTTCAATTACAAAATCTGGACAAATTGGTACAAATTTGTCTTGTTGTTCTGCGGATAAAGAATTCCAGCGTTCCAGTTTCATCCACGAGGCATCGGGAGCGCGTTCTGCACCAGTTGAGAGAGTAAATCCACCGTTAGAGTCAAAACAAATACCCGTTCCATCTTGTTCTGACCAAACATATAACTGTCCAGCTATGCTGAAGTTGCGATTGCTAGTCGTTCCACCAGTCGGAGGCATGATTAAAATTTCTCCAAATTTATTACGTTCAATTTGTAAGTCGCGATTTACTTGACAGAACTCAAAAAATTGGTCGTCTGTCATTGAGATTGTTGACGGCATCCGCAATACGATAGAAGATGAAAGCATAATTTATTTCCTCATTAGCTGCATCTACATATTAACACTACCAAACTTTATTCATATTAATAACAAACCCAGGCAACCCCGACTCACCGCTGACTGTATCTGGATTTTCTAGACATTCCACTTCTTGACCCGGACGATAAATATAAACTTTGCGTTGCTTCCGGTCAATTAGCCAGCCTAATTGTATTCCCGGTTCTTTCATATATTCTTCCATCTTTTCTTGCAAAGGCTTCAAATTATCAGAAGCCGACCTCAGTTCAATCACAAAGTCTGGACAAATAGGGACAAATTTGTCTTGTTGTTCTGCGGATAAAGAATTCCAGCGTTCCAGTTTCATCCACGAGGCATCGGGAGCGCGTTCTGCACCAGTTGAGAGAGTAAATCCACCATTAGAGTCAAAACAAATACCCGTTCCATCTTGTTCTGACCAAATTCCCAGTTGTACAGCTATACTAAAGTTGCGATTGCTAGTCGTTCCGCCAGTCGGAGGCATGATAAAGATTTCTCCCAATTTATTCCGTTCAATACGTAAGTCGCGATTGATCTGACAGAACTCAAAAAATTGGTCGTCTGTCATTGATATTGTTGGCGGCATCCGCAACACTATAGACTCGGAAAGCATGATTTATTTCCTCATTATTTATGCCTACAATAATGCTACCAAATTTTACTCATATTAAGGATAAACCCCGGCAACACCAACTCACCGCTAACTGTATCCGGATTCTCTAGACATTCTACTTCTTGATTGGGACGATAAATATAAACTCTCCGATTCTTCCGGTCAATCAGCCAGCCTAACTGTACTCCAGGCTCTCTCATATATTCTTCCATCTTTTCTTGCAAAGGTTTCAGATTGTCAGAAGCCGACCTCAGTTCAATTACAAAATCTGGACAAATGGGAGCAAACTTTTGCTTTTGTTCGGCTGATAAAGCATTCCACCGTTCTAGTTTTATCCAAGAGGCATCGGGAGAGCGTTCTGCACCCGTTGATAGCTTAAATCCTGTGCTGGGGCTAAAAGCTATACCTGTGCCATCTTGTTCCGACCATACCCATAATTGCCCTAAGATGTTAAATTCTCGGTTTCCTGTTTCTGAACCAGTGGGTGGCATAATAACCAATTCTCCTAATTTATTCCGTTCAATCCGTAAGTCGCGATTGATCTGACAGAACTCAAAAAACTGATCGTCTGTCATTTGCATTGTTGATAGAATTCGCAACACTATGGGCGATGAAAGCATAAGTTATTTCCTCATTATTTATACCTACAATAATGCTACCAAATTTTACTTACAGCGGCTTGCAGCCGTGTGAGGTACATTAAAATCTGTTCTCTTATAGCGTGAAAGTAGGGGCGGGGTTTGCCATTATTCTTGTGAAGAAGCCACAAATTATCTGCCAAAAAAGCCCCTACATTTTGCTTGTACCTCACCCAACCGCTTGCCTACTATATATACATAGTAGGGTGAGCATTGCCCACCCTACTTTTATCTTTTGGCTTTTACCTTTTGCCTTACTTGTCGGGTTGAGGAGTCATCCGCAGATAGGGTTTGATTTCGTTATATCCTTTGGGGAATTTTTCCTTGAGGACTTCGGGATCTTTGAGGGAGGGGACAATCACCACGTCATCCCCATCTTTCCAGTTGACTGGAGTTGCAACACTATATTGATCCGTGAGTTGCAGGGAATCAATTACGCGCAGGATTTCATCGAAGTTGCGACCTGTGCTGGGAGGATAGGTGAAGCTCAGGCGCAGTTTCTTTTGAGGGTCGATGACGAAGACAGTCCGAACGGTCACCGTGTTGGTGGCGTTCGGGTGGATCATGTCGTAAAGATCTGAGACTTTCTTATCTGGATCTGCCAGGATAGGGTAGTTGAGCTTGACGCTCTGGGTTTCTTCGATATCGCCAATCCAGCCTTTGTGGGATTCTTCGTCATCCACGCTGAGAGCAACTGCTTTGACGTTGCGCTTGTCAAATTCTGGCTTGAGGCGGGCGACTTCACCTAATTCTGTGGTACAAACTGGTGTATAATCTGCGGGGTGGGAGAACAGTACGACCCAGCTGTCGCCTGCCCAGTCGTAAAAGTTGATTTCGCCTTCGCTGGAAGCTTGAGTGAAGTTAGGTACAGTGTCGCCGAGTCTAAGCGCCATAATAACTGGTTTCCTCTGATCTGAAACCGATAAATTGTCTACTTTGAGATCATGCCATAAAAACTCCGGTTATCCGAGCGGCTTTTAGATATTTTAATGATTGCAGGAAACGAGTTTTTACGGTGGGCTGTGCTAGATCTCTTTTGTCGCTGCAAAGTGCTTTGCTTAGGTGTTGTGTGGGTTGGTGACATTTTTTGTCAACTGGGCAAGCGGTGCGATCGACCCAGATGAGCCAATATATTGGCTGATTATACTATAATTAACAGCAAATTTTAACACATCAAAAAAAATAAAAGGTTGCTCCCTCGGCTGGTTTACCTCAATTGCTCACTTACGCCTATAATAGTTTAGAACGTCAAAGATCGGTTTGGGGATTAACTACAAATGGAGAGCTTTATCAATTTGTGTACGTCCAGCCAGGAACTCCCCCGATTTATCAGTTAATGCCATTACTGAACTTAATGGAATCAGAGCGTTCAATTAATATTTTACAAGTTCTCAAAGCTATTTGTAAGTTACAGCAGAGTTAACAGTCATCTAACTAGGGAAGTTGTTGATATTTGTGTTTTGGAAACGAATTTTTCAACCGATCGCGCTTTTGCTGGGGGTATGGTTAAGCTTTGACCTACTCTCCCATTTGGTGGTGGAAATCTTGTGGTTTGAGGAAGTTGGGTATTTGTCAGCGTTTCTGTTGCGCCTCAAGACGCAGGTGGGACTGTGGGCGATCGCATCTACCGTCAGCGCTGCTTTTCTCCTGGTTAACCTGGCTATAGCTCGACATTTCCGGCATCCAGAACCAGAAATAACAAATGTAGCAGAGATAGCGGAATCTTCCCTACCGGGGACTATAAGGCTAACCTGGCTTTTAGCGATCGCGCTGGGACTGAGTTTGCTGGTTGGGTCGATGTTGCTTCATTATGGCCAGGTTGCTTTAAATTTTTGGCATCCAGATCTAACGAGTCCCAGCGTGTCGCCACCGCTACCGCCTCCGTTTGTTCCCAGTTCAATTTGGCAGATTTTGGGGCTACCGTCACTGCAAATTTGGCCCCTGGGCGTACTGGGAATAATTGCGATCGCAATTATTTCGCGGCCCGACTTTTGCCTAAATGCGATCGCCGCCTTAATGAGTTTGAGTTTTGGCGCGGTGCTATCTGGACACTGGGACAAAGTTTTGCAATATATTCATCCCACTGTTTTTAACCTGAGCGATCCATTATTTGCAAAAGATATTAGTTTTTATATCTTTACTCTTCCTGCTTGGGAATTGCTGGAATTTTGGTTAGCGGGACTATTTTTGTATAGCTTAGTCGCTATTTCTTTGGTTTATTTGCTTTCAGGAAATAGCCTGAGTCAAGGAATTTTTATAGGTTTTAGTCAGCCACAGCAGCGCCACTTATACGGACTGGGCAGTGCCTTTATGCTGAGTGTGGCTCTCAGTTATTGGCTGAGCCGCTACGAACTGCTTTATTCCACTCGCGGAGTTAGCTATGGCGCTGGCTACACAGATGTAACAACTCAGTTACCAGTCTATACCGGGTTAAGTTTTCTAGCATTGGCGATCGCGATTTCACTCCTGTGGCAAACTGTTTTCTGGTTCCAAACAAAGAAGCAGTGGTTCGGGAAATTGAATAAATTTTTGCCTGTTTTCTTTATCTTTTGCCTTTTTACTTTTTCCCTTTTACTTCCTCCAGCAGTACAACGCTTAATCGTTCAACCAAACGAATTAGCCGTGGAACGCTCTTACATACAGCGCAGCATTGCCCTCACCCGTCAGGCATTTGGTTTAGAAGATATTGAAGTCAGAACTTTTGACCCGCAAGGACAACTTAATTATAAAGATATCCAGGCGAACAACCTCACTATTAACAATATTCGTCTTTGGGATACCCGTCCGCTACTGCAAACCAATCGCCAACTGCAACAAATCCGCCTTTATTACAAATTTGCCAACGCCGACATTGACCGCTACGCCCTAAAAAAAGACACCGATAAGCGAATAGTGAAAGAGGAAGATACAGAAAAGCGACAAGTGATTTTAGCAGCACGGGAGTTAGACTACAGCGCTGTACCCCAACAAGCCCAAACTTGGGTGAACAAACACTTAATTTATACTCACGGATATGGCTTTACCGTCTCGCCTGTCAATACCGTTGGGCCTGGGGGTTTACCAGACTACTTTGTTAATAATATTAGCAGCCCCGACGCCACTAAGGACGGCGGTACTTTGCAGACTTCCAGCGAGCGAATTCGCGCCAGCATTCCCATCAAGCGTCCGAGGATTTATTATGGCGAAATCGCTAACACTTATGTCATAGCTCCAACCAAAGTTAAGGAGTTGGACTATCCGAGTGGCGATGAAAATGTGTATAACACCTATGATGGACGGGGTGGGATCGCAATTAGCAGCTGGTGGCGGCGGTTGCTGTTTGCCGAGTACTTGCGGGATTGGCAAATGCTTTTGACCAGCAACTTTACGCCTGAAACTAAAGTGCTATTCCGCCGTGACATTAACCAGCGAATTAGGACGATCGCTCCCTTTTTGCGCTATGACAGCGACCCTTATCTTGTAGTTGCAAATGCGAATTTAAACAATATAGATTCATCAGCATCAACCAATTATTTGTATTGGATTGTCGATGCCTATACCACAAGCGATCGCTACCCTTATTCCGATCCAGGTGAAGACAAATTCAACTACATACGCAATTCTGTCAAAGTCGTTATTGATGCCTATAATGGCAGTGTATTTTTCTACATTGCCGATCTTCAAGATCCAATTATTAACTCTTGGAAAACTATCTTTCCAGAACTATTAAAACCGTTGAGCGAAATGCCAGTTGCTCTGGTTAATCATATTCGGTATCCAGTCGATTTTTACAGCATCCAATCCGAACGATTGCTGACTTACCACATGACCGATCCGCAAGTCTTCTACAACCGAGAAGATCAGTGGCAACTTCCCACCGAGATTTATGGCAATAAACCGAAACTGGTAGAACCCTATTACTTAATTATGAAATTGCCAACGGAAGCAACAGAAGAATTTATTCTGCTGCTTCCGTTTACACCCACGCAACGCCCCAACTTAATTGCCTGGTTAGCAGCACGTTCAGATGGAGAAAACTACGGTAAGTTATTGCTTTACCAGTTTCCCAAACAGGAACTGGTCTACGGAATTGAGCAGATTGAAGCGTTGATTAACCAAGATCCGGTAATTTCCCAGCAAATTTCGCTCTGGAATCGCGAAGGTTCGCGTGCGCTGCAAGGAAATCTTTTGGTGATTCCGATTGAGCGATCTTTGCTTTATGTCGAACCCCTTTATCTGGAAGCAACAGAAAATAGTTTGCCGATATTAGCAAGGGTAATTGTCGCTTACCAAAACCGCATCGTGATGGCAGAAACTTTAGAGCAAGCACTCAATGCAATTTTTCAGGAAAAGAAACCCTCTCCTGCGATCGTCCGTCCTGTTCAAGGTTGAGAGAAACCGAGTTTCTGAAATACCGATCGCGCAAACTTTATCTTCTAAACCCATCTAACAATTCATTTCGCGATAATTGCATCAGCAATTGGGTAAACTCTTCTGGTGGCAATTCCAACAACGGTTCGATAATTGACCTCAGTTCATCATCCAAAACACCAAAGCGAACTCGCAGCATATTTTCCACAACAAGGCGTTCCCCTTGCTGTATTCCTCTTTGAATACCTTGCTGTATTCCTCTTTGAATACCTTGTTGAATACCTTGTTCGATTCCTTGTTCGATTCCTAGTTCCACCCCTGACTGTACAGCTGCATCCAGCCTTTCTAAATAAAGTGGTGATAATTCCATAATTAACTCCCTATCCTCTGAATCTAAATTTTGATTGGCTTCTAAGGTAACGCGCAGGCTATATAATAACTCTAGCGCATTTATTCGCAATGGGTTATCTTCTGGCAGTGCCGTCAATTCGTTAATAGCTTGTTTTTGCACTTTTCCCTTACCAAGAATTCTCAGCCACAGTGTTTCTGGGGTGCGGGGTAACTGATGAATGGCTACTATTGCTGTTTTCAAACCCTCTCCTAAAAAATAAACTCCTGGTAGCCAGCTTTCTCGGTCGTTAATTGCTCTAAACTCATCTAATAAAAGTGGTGATGCGGTGGGAGTTAAAATCCATAATTTAGGTAATTCCGATTCGTTAAGACGAGTATTTTCTCGTTTCGCCTGACGTTCTATATCTGCATGAACGTCAAATAGTTTACTTATACAACTGCGAACTTGGCTGCTTGTGACTGCATTACGAAATGGTTCAAATATTGAGGGAGTTGTAGCAAATCTCCCTAATAACCCCAAGGCTTGTGCTTCGCTTGTTAGTGTTGATGATGGCGTAAACCATACATCGATTTCTCGCACTTCTCCGGCGATATTGCGGCTGGTTTGTACTTGTCCTAATGGAGTTAATAATTCTTTGAGGTAGTCTTTGGCAAATTGGTCGTGTGGAAAGCGGGTCATTTATAATTTTAACTATGTATATTGACTATATTATATCGTTTGAATTTATTGCTGCTACAAATGAACAATCTCTGCTGTAGGGGCAATTCATGAATCGCCCCTACATCTGTAACCAACATTTAGGTAATTCATATTATTTGGCGCAGAATGTTACTATAATAGTGCGGTGAATTTAAGCAAGCGATCGCACCGACAAAGAAACCCGGTTTCTCGTCGGCTCGGCATTAACCGAAAATTTAAAGAAAGAAATCTAAAATCTGAAACCTCCGGTGAAATGCGGAGCTTCTAATCTTGTTGTGCCAGCTTCTAAGCTGTCTACTCCTCGGCGCAAAATCCCAAGTTCTGCCGCAAATTCATCTTCCAATCGCCGCATAGTGGTTAAATCATCTTCTGTAACTCCTTCACCAGCCAATGCGATCGATTCATGAATCTTTTCCAAACGGGTATTTAATCTAGCTGCAAACTCATAGCGAGTAAAAACTCTATCTTCCCAATGTCTGAGATCTGAATATACTCGAATATAACGGTAGTTTTCTGTTAAAGATTGCCATGCTTGAAACACCCAATCAGTCAGTTGTACTTCTAACAATGGCGAAACAAAGCTCGCTTGCACCATCCCATCTTTATCGTCTTCATCCCTACCTGAAAACGAGGCAGAGTAAGGGTATAAATCTTCATTTATACTTGCTGGAGACTCTCTTACCTGGGTGATGCTGGCAATTAGCAAGATGTTGATCAAGGTAGCAGAACCAAATGGTATATTGTTCCCAGAAACTTTCGGCATTGTTTGTCCTCACACCAGGGTGTATTTCAGAGTTAAGGAAACTCTGAGCTATAAAAGGTTCCAGGACTCTTTTACTTGGTATTGGAGCCTGTTGATATTTTACCTGCGGGTATTACTTAAGTGTTTGTACTGTTTATAAATATATAAGGTTTTCTACAATATGGCAAATTAAGTAATTTTACGGTACATCAAGGCCAAAACTGGTGGTAAGGAGTGGGAAATGTGGCTCACCTTCTGTATTCTCGTGACCAGGTTGAACCTGGTCACGAGATCTGGGAGGTTCTACCTCCCCTGCTGCAAGATGTGAGTTACCGCAGTTTTGACCGCTCTGGGCAAGTCGGTAATCCCGGCGCTGTGTAACGAGAATCTATGCTGCAAAATTGTTCTCGTACCATGGGTAGTTCACCTGCAAATTCTTCTTGCAGCTTTTCAAGTGTGGCAATGTCTTCTTTTGGAACCGCAATCCCTTGTGCAATTAGCTCATTCACTCGATCGATCGTTGCCTTTAAAACCACAGCCAATTCGTAGCGATTTACGTCACGCCTACAACCAGAGAAACAAGCAGACCTATCAATAATTTCCGGGCCGTAGCGCTCAACGAAAGACTGTAATGCCTGGTATTCCCAATCAGTCGCTCGCACATAAGATTCCTGGGAAGTAGAGTTTGCTTGAGCCACCAAAACGGGATTTTGGTTGTACTTATTCGCAGGCTTCAGAAAGTTTCCAAGTTCGGCGGCGATTAAATTTTCAGCTATCAGTGAATTTCCTACAATGGCTATGCCAATTCTTAGGCTGTTCCAAAAAAGTTTCGACATGGTTTGTCCTCACATCCAAAGACAAAACCCAGAGCAATTACTGCCCCAGATAAGCTTCTAAAACTTGGGTGTTTTTCTGAATTTCAGCGGGGGTGCCATCGGCGAGATTTCGGCCTTCGGCTAATACCCAGACGCGATCGCACAGTGACATAATCACGTCCATATTGTGTTCGATAATCAGAAACGTCATACCCTCGCGGTTCCACGTCACAATGCGATCGCAGATTTGATTAATCAGCGTCGGATTCACCCCAGCTGCCGGTTCATCCAATAAAATTAGTTTGGGATCGGTCATCAGCGCCCGCGCCATTTCCAGTAACTTCCGCTGTCCCCCAGATAGCGCCCCGGCATAAGCTCCAGCCATGTGGGCCAATCCCACAGATTCCAGGAGGGCTTCCGCCCGTTCGCGCTGTTGTTTTTCTTCCTGAATAACCTGCTTGGGTTGCAACCAAACATTCCAAAAGTTTTCACCAGTTTGCTTTTGCGCCCCCAAAATCATGTTTTCCATCACCGATAACCGGGATAGTACCCGCGCTACCTGGAACGTCCGAACCATACCCATTTGGGCAATTTGGTGAGGCTGCAAATGCTGAATTGGTTCGCCGTCAAAAATCACCCGACCGCGATCGGAGCGAATAAAATTAGAAAGCAGGTTAAAAAGAGTAGTTTTACCAGCACCGTTTGGGCCGATCAGCCCTGTAATGCTACCCTGCGCCACCTCAAGCTTCGCATCGTCCACCGCCTTCAGACCGCCAAAACTTTTGCAAAGTCCAGACGCTGCAAGTATTGGAACGCTGGGAGTCTGAGGCGCTGGTTTTCGGTCTTCCACCTGTGTCAGGATATCTTTTATATCAGTATCTGTTTGAGTTAACAGTATATCTGCTGGCAAACTTGACTCGTTAGCAGCCACATCTTCTGCCACCTCAAAGTCGTCCTCGATAACCGTTGGTGCCTCGTTGAAAGATAGATCGGATGCCGCTTTGTTCTCGTTACCTGCCAAGAGTTAGTTCCTCCTTTTTCCCTAAGATACCTTGCGGTCGCGCCATCATCAGCACCATCAACAACAGACCGATTACCATCACCCGAAATGCGCCCAAACGGGCATCATCGAAAGGCAGAAGTGCAGGCAGAACAAAGCGCGTCACGGTATAGTAAGCCCAGAAGATAATTGCTCCCAGCACCGTACCCACATTGTTACCGGCTCCGCCTAAAACTACAATAGTCCAGGCGTCAAAAGTCGTCTGGGAAATAAAATCATCTGAGTAAACAGATGTTTGTTGCCAAGCGTAGAAGGAACCGGCAATTCCGGCGATCGCTCCTCCTAACATCAACGATTGCAGCTTGTACCAAAAAACATTTTTGCCTAGAGCTTTAGCCACTTCCTCATCTTCGCGGATAGCTTTGAGGACGCGACCCCAAGGCGATCGCGCCAATCGCTCCAGTTGCCAGAATACCAATGTCAGCACCAACAGCAACAGCACCATCAACCCAGCTTTATAGGTGTAATCATACAGCGCCATCACTCCGGCAACGTAAACCGCCAAACCCAACAGCAAACTGGCAATTCCCAATATCAGCGAACCAACTGGAAACCCGCCCTCTCTCTTTCCTTGCTGCAACTGCTTAGAGAACCACTGCCACATTCGCCAGAAAGTCAAGCCAGCAATCAGCGTCAGTAGGGCAATCATCATCAGCCTCATCAACAAATTTGGACTCCAAGTTGCCAGTGGCAGAGGAAAACCTTGCACCCCAAGCGTCCCTCTAGTCAGCCACTCTTCGTTTCGCACAATCAAACCGATCACCTCAGAAAACCCGATCGTTACGATCGCCAGGTAATCTTCCCGCAGTCGCAGAGTTGATAAACCGATTAGCAGCCCCAACAGCGCAGCTAAACCAGCACCTAGAGGCACCGCAATAATCAGTGGAACTCCTTTTAAAGTGAGCAATACTGTGGTATAAGCTCCCACCGTCATAAAGGCTACGTGCCCAAAGTTAATCAGACCAGTGTAGCCCCATTGTAAATTTAGTCCCAAGCTGAACAGGGCAGCTATACCTGTAGAAATTGCCAAAAAAACGAGATAACCAACCATGTAGAGTTTGAGAGATAGAATGGCAAAACAGAAGGGTGCATCTTTACCCGAAACAATCTATCGGGAGAATGCGGCTTAAAAATAGCACTACGCTAACGCATTCTACCCTATGGGGAGACAAGGGGGACAAGGAGGACAAAGGCACAACAAAGAGAAAACTTATGAAAGGGGAAAGCGAAAAGGGTCAAGGGGAAAGGGAAACCCCATACTTAAAAGCAGGAGTTTCCCAACGGAACATTCTCAGAAGTAGATTGCACCGTTTAACTTACAAACTAGATTTCTTAATCGATGAATTATCTGATGATGAATTGGAAACAACTTGGAGTATACTACAAGAAGTATACTACGATATTTATGTGGTCAAAGCAATTCAAGAGGCCAAGCGAAATGTGCAGCCTGGGGATACCATGAACTACGAAGAAGCAGTGCGACTATTGCACTTGCCATAGACTTTTTAGGATCGAAGTTAAAATTTTAGATTTTTGATTTAAAGATTTGAATTTATAATTGACGATTTTAAATCTGAAATTTTAAATCTGAAATCTGAAATTCCCCTATCTCCAAGTATAATGTAAAATTTGCAGTTAGAGAAAGCTGTCCCGTGAGTCTAGATGTACGATACGCCAGATCCTTTTTAGTCGATATCAAAAACTTAGAGTACGCGGCTCGTGAGCATATTTACGCAGTCGTCTTTGAAAAGTACAAACAGATCGATCGCATTAAAGACTTGCCAGGGCTAAAACGGCTCGATTCTGAAGGCATCTTTTACCGATTTAGTGTAGATAAGTACATAATTGGCGTAGAATTGACCGGACATATCGTTAAATTTCTGCGCGTTTTGCCCAAACCGGACATATAGCAAAGTGCTTCGGCTTTAGTCTATGCAATACGCGCAGGCAAGATGAGTCCCACCTCGCTTAATGCCCGATTTAAAATGTTGATTGCGGCGTTTTCGTCTCTGTCCAAAACACATCTACATTTTGGGCAAGAGTGAGTGCGGATTGACAAAGTTTTTGGTACTTTCGCTCCACAATTTGAGCAATCTTGAGATGTTCCGTGAGGATTCACTTTTACGACTCGGATACCGCATTTTACTGCCACTGTCTCCAAGATCGTGATAAACTGCCCCCAGCCTGCATCCAAGATTGATTTGGCTAACTTGGTTCTAGCTAGCCCACGAATATTTAACTCCTCAACGGCTATCAGGTCATAAGCTTTAACCAGTTTATGTACAATGTTGTAATGAAAATCTTTACGCTGTCTGCTAATGCGCTGGTGAATTCGAGCAATAAAGTTTCGCTGTTTCTTGTATCGATTGCTTCCCTTTTGTTGTTTCGCTAATTTGCGTTGTTGACGAGCAAGGTGGTTTTGGGATTTGCGGTAAACTTGCTGGATTGGAACCGTTTCACCTTCTGATGTCGTCAAAAACGAATGAAGTCCAACATCAATACCAATTGCTGTTTTGACTTGTGACAATGATAGAGGTGAAGGTACGGCTTCATCTTCCATGCTGATTGAACAGTACCATCCGTCAGGTTTGCAAACGACCGAACAAGTCTTCAGGGTGAATCCATCAGGGATTGGGCGATGCACAATAACAGGAATGCTACCAATCTTAGACAGCTTTAAAACACCATTCTCAAGAAATGCACCTGCTTTGGGGCAATTAATTCTTGGGAATGTGAATGAGCGAAGTTCACCTAATTTCTTAAATTTAGGTCTACCGCCACGTTTACCTGACTTGTCAGGCTTTATCCACCTATCCCACGCTTTATCCAGACGCTTAAGATTCTGTTGCTGTACGTCATGATAGATGTTTTTGTAGTTGGGAAATAGTTCCTTTGTCTGCTTTAGTTCTCCGGCTTGAACGTTGTAGTTGGGAAACTTTTCAGGTATCTCCCCAATCGGTTCAAAAACTAGCGAACAATGGTCAATACTGCAACGGTTACGGCTCAACCAATCTAGGCGTTTCGAGAGAGCATAATTTTAGTGTCGCCGCAATAACTCTAGCCATTGCAACATGATTATCTCTTGTTCTTTTGTTGGTTTAATCTTGTACTGGTAAGTTAAAAGCATCGACCTAAAATATGCTGATATAATTATATCTTGAAAACAAGGATTCGCTGTCGCTCAATTTATTGGTTGGCGACAATTCCTCTCCCGTTAAACCTTGCGGCTATAACGGGAGTCCCCTTGCCGCATTTTCAGATGGGAAAAGATAATAGGATGATATTTGCTATGGACGCAGCTACACTCTGGCAACGCTACCAAGACTGGCTTTATTACCATGAAGGGCTGGAATTTTACCTGGATGTCAGTCGGATGCGGTTTGACGATCGCTTTGTGGAGGCGTTGCGGCCTAAGTTTGAAAAGGCTTTTCAGGATATGGCGGCTTTGGAGGGGGGTGCTATAGCCAACCCCGACGAAAACCGCATGGTGGGTCACTACTGGCTGCGAAACCCAGATATTGCCCCAACGCCAGAAATCAAACAACAAATCATCGAGACGCTAGAGAAAATCGAAACATTTGTTCGCAAAGTCCACAGTGGGGACATTCATCCACCATCCGTCCCCAAATTTACCGACATTATTTCTATTGGCATCGGCGGTTCGGCACTAGGCCCGGAATTCGTCGCCGAAGCCTTAGCGCCAGACTTACCACCGTTGCGAATTCACTTCATCAACAATAGTGACCCAGCTGGGATCGATCGCCTTTTAAGCAAGCTAAAAGAGCGGCTTGGCAGCACTATGGTATTGACGATCTCCAAATCTGGAGGAACGCCAGAACCGCGAAACGGCATGATTGAAGTCAAAAAAGCTTACGCTGCCAAAAATTTGGACTTTTCCCAGTACGCTGTTGCCATCACGGGTGTTGGCAGTAACTTAGACAAACAAGCCAAGTCAGAAGGCTGGCTAGCAACCTTTCCGATGGAAGATTGGGTGGGAGGACGCACTTCGGAATTGTCAGCTGTAGGCTTGCTTCCAGCCGCCTTGCAGGGAATCGACATCCGCGCCATGCTTGCCGGTGCTAAAGAAATGGACACCGCCACCCGCGTACCCCAAATTAAAAATAACCCAGCCGCCCTACTAGCCTTATCCTGGTACTTTGCGGGTAATGGCAAAGGCGAAAAAGACATGGTGGTGCTGCCTTACAAAGATAGTCTGCTGTTATTTAGCCGCTATCTTCAACAACTGGTGATGGAATCTCTGGGTAAAGAGAAAGACCTCAATGGCAATATCGTCTACCAAGGTATCGCCGTCTATGGTAACAAAGGCTCAACCGATCAACACGCTTACGTGCAGCAACTGCGCGAAGGCGTCCCAAATTTCTTCCTCACTTTTATTGAAGTTTTAGAGGATCGTCAGGGGCCATCGATAGAAATAGACCCTGGAGTTACATCGGGAGATTATCTATCAGGTTTTTTACAGGGGACTCGCAAAGCTCTTTACGAAAACCACCGCGATTCTATCACCGTAACGATTCCCCAAGTTAATCCCCACACGGTTGGGGCGTTGATTGCTCTTTACGATCGGGCCGTCGGTTTATACGGTTTCTTGATTAACGTCAACGCTTATCATCAACCGGGTGTAGAAGCTGGTAAGAAGGCAGCAGCAGTTATTCTAGATTTACAGAAACGGGTGATGCAGATTCTCAAGGAGGAAGGCACTCCTCTTTCTATTGCCCAGTTAGCCCAAAAAGCTGGTGCTAGTGACGAAATAGAGGCAATTTACAAGATTTTGCGCCATATAGCAGCTAACGATCGCGGCTTAGTCCTACAGGGCAATCCAGCGTCACCCGCCAGTTTAACCGTTTCTGCCAGTTGATTTTTTGGGTAGCGGGGGTAGGGTAATTTCAAATTTTAGATTTTAGATTTTAGATTTTTTCAATCTGAAATTTTCACTCTTAAATCTGAAATTCCCTGCTCAATAAATTATCTCATCTCCGGTGGCATCGGTGGACTAAAAGTGATATCGTCAAATTGTCTGTTTTCATCGGTGGTTAAATTTTTACCGCAGATGAAGACAGATGAACGCAGATGAACGCAGATAAGAATAAGAACAGGGATTTTTTAGCTACCTGATGCTATCGGACATGATATAACTTCTAATCGTGAAGTAAGCTGGGGTGAGTAAGCACAAAAACGTCCCTTGTCCCCTCTCCAGAAGACATCGGTTTAATGGGAGTGGTAAAATGAAAGAAGTTGCGATCGTTTACTAGCAAAAGTTCTCCTGGATTAAGAACTTTCTTCAAGACGGGCTTTTCCTTTTTAGCTACATAGAGATGGGTTTCCCCACCTTCAATATTTTCTCTGTAAACTGAGAAAATACCTATAAAATCACAACCATCTCTGTGTATCCCTTCGGGTGCTGGATTGCCAAAATTGTTCGGTGAACAAATAGTGCGGATTTGATGAACTCCTATTTCGACGGCAGAGTCCAGTTTAGAGTAATTCCTAAATTCCAAGACAAGTTTTTTAAACTCATCCAGTTCTACAAGTGCATCATCTAGTTCGGCAAACTCTCTCCTGATATCCCCAACCAACGGATTGTATTGCTTGCTTTGGAAAAGATAGCCATGAGGGAGTTTAGTTAAGACATTACCAACGACTTTTAAGCGAGATAATCTTCGGAAACGATACTTACCTTTTATATAAGGATCGACAGGAAGATCTCTAAAAAAACGCTTAAACCCCTCCAGCTTGATGGAATCGACTTTTTCTAAAGCAAAACTAATAGAATATGGTGATTCCGTCGTTCCCAATAAAGTTTGCATTTTCTTTTACCCTTGATACTTTGATCCCCTTAACCAATTCTTCTTAAGGAGGTGTATAACCCAAGTATAAAACAAATTTTTGTAAAGTGTAGTTAAATAAACTACAAAAATCGCCAAGTTGTGATATAGCTTACGTTAAATAACTTAACAAAATCCTAGTAAGTAGGGTAAGTACATCCCACCCTACTGAAGGTGATATATTTTACTTCTTATCAGAGATGAAGCTAATTACGAACCGCTTCTACTAGGGCTTGGCACGATCGCAGGAAAATAGCAACATCTACGCCCAGGGCAACATATTGCACTCCGCTAGCAATCCACTGCTTCGCCACTTCGGGATTGTCGGCAAACGTGCCAGCGGCTTTCCCTGCGTTGCGGATGATTGTAACGCATTTCTGCATGAGTTCAATTACGCGAGGATCTCGCACCTGTCCGGGAATACCTAGCGACTGGGACAAATCGTAAGGGCCGAGAAAAATAACATCAATGTGAGGCACACTGACGATATCTTCGATGTTTTCCACGCCGCGCCTGCCTTCGACGTGAACGACAACTAGAGATTCCTCGTTCAACTTGTCCGTGATTTGCGTCCCTGCGGCTGTGTACAAGCCAGCGCGTGTGTTGAAGGAAAGACCGCGATCGCCAAGGGGGCTGTATTTTGCACCTCGCACAACGGCTTGGGCGTCTTCCTTGGTTTCAATCTGAGGCACTTGAACACCAGCACTGCCGATGTCAAGGGCGCGTTGAATTTGGGGGGCGTCATTCTTGCGGACTCTGACAACGGGTGCTATGCCCACACAATCTGCCGCACGACAGAGGTCTTCGGCAACCAATGTGTGTAAAGCACCGTGTTCCATGTCTATAACGGCGAAGTCAAATCCTGCATATCCGCAAATTTCCATAAACGCCGGATAGGGGCAGTTAATAAACGTACCAAGTACGGTTTCGCCCTGCTTTAGTTTTCGTTTGAGTTGGTTTTCACGCATTGGTTAGTGTTAAGCTGTACCCATCTAGGCAAGGAAATCTTAATAAAATACCTCTGATGTCGATAACTTTCAGCCTAGACTTGACCTATTGTAGGGGTTAAATAGGCTAGCCATCTTTACTCCCATGCCCTTGATAATCGTGGTTGCAGATGACGACTTGGCAATACGTCTTTTTGTCACAGAATACTTAGAGATGTATGGCTACTCAGCGATCGCAGCTGAGGATGGTCAGGAGGCGCTGGAATTAGTTGAGGCATATCGCCCTCATTTGTTGGTCACCGACATCATGATGCCTCGGATGGACGGCTATGAGCTGGTGCGGCAGGTTCGTCAGCGACCGGAGTTTCGCCAGTTACCCGTGATTTTATTGACGGAGCGAAGGAGTACTGAAGAACGGATTCGCGGCTACGAGTTAGGATGCGATCTCTATCTTCCCAAACCATTTGAAATAAATGAATTGGGGGCAATAATTCGCAATCTCCTCCATCGAAAGATAGATCAATCTGACTCGCTGATCAGAAACCAGGAATCGACAAAATCGACAACCCTCCTTGACACAACTAAGACAGTCTTAAAAGAATGCAAGTTGAGCAAGCGAGAACAGGAAGTACTGGATTTGATACCTCACGGTTTCTCAAATGCTGAAATTGGCGATCGCCTGCACTTGAGCTCCAGAACAATTGAAAAGTACGTCAGTAGCCTTCTGAGAAAAACTACTACTAGCAACCGCACAGAACTGGTTCGTTTTGCGATGGAACAACATCTGGTGGAATAGGGGCTTTCTTGCTAGGGGCAGAGGGGCAGAGGGGCAGAGGGGCAGAGGGAAAGCTTTTAGATTGCAGATTGAAGAATTGAAGAGATATTTCAACTTGAAATCTAAAACCTAAAATCTAAAATCTAAAATCTAAAATCTAAAATTACCCTACTCCCCAGTATCCAGTTCTTTTATTCGATCGCCAATAATGTATTGCAGCAGACCTTCGCAGGCATCTAACAATAAATCTATCACCCGATCGAATCCTTCTGGGCCACCATAGTAGGGATCGGGAACCTCTTTAAGGGTGTGACGAGTACAAAAGTCGCACATCAATCTCACTTTATCCCGATACTTGCCAGTTGGATCGAGAGAGAGAATATCTCGGTAATTTTGCTTATCCATTGCCAGAATTAAGTCGAATTCCTCAAAGTCTGATTTTTTAAACTGGCGTGCTTCACCTCGGAGTTTGATTCCTCGAAGTTGAGCTGCTTGGGTCATCCGTCGGTCTGGGGGACTGCCAGTATGATAACTGGAAGTGCCAGCGGAGTCGCAGATAATGCGATCGCCTCCCGTCTGCGAAGCCGAATCCCTGAGTCCCGCTTGCTGAACTAGGTGATTCATGATATTTTCTGCTGAAGGCGATCGGCAGATGTTACCCAGGCAGACGAATAGTAACTTGTAAGGCATAATAACTAATATCTCAATACTTTTATATATTACAGGAAAGGTTCGCTTCGCTTCAGCCAAATTGCTCTTAATCCAGCTGCCTTGGCACCTTGATAATCTTCTTTAAAACTGTCGCCAATATGCCATGCAGCTTCAGATGGACAGTCATGTTTGTGCAAACCTTTAACAAAAATTTCTGGTTCTGGTTTAGCTGCACCCACTTCTGTGGAAATCGTAATTGAGGTGAAAAACTTTGCCAAATGGAGATCTGACAAAACAGAGTAAATCCGAGAATCAAAATTAGAAACTATACCTAATTCAATACCCTGTTTGCGCCAGTATTCCAAAGCAGGAAGAACATCGGGATAGATAAACCAAGGGTTAGCTTTAGCAAAGTAGGCATAAAGTTCGGCAAAAAAACTAGAAAAGTCGGCAAATTGGTGAAAAGCGCCCGCCGATTGGAAAGTTTGAATTGCGATCGCGTTCCACCACTCAAATTCTTTGTTCGGTATTTCTTGCCGTTCAACTCCTGGAAAAGCCATCCTACTACTTGATTTAAAGCTATTGTAGAAAGCTCGATCCAACGCTTTAGCTGAAACTTCTATTCCAAACCGAAGCGCTATTTCGCTGTAGACTTCCCCTACACTACCGCGAACTCCAAATAAAGTGCCGACTGCATCTAAAAAAATTACCTTTGGTTGCTGCATCAGACTAATTCTTCTTTCACTTTCAAACCATTCTTTTTGACAATGTAAGCTGGAACTCCTACGACCACACAATTATCAGGCACATTTTTAATTACAACTGCATTAGCACCTACAGTAACATTGTTCCCAACAGTTATATTACCTAGCACTTTTGCCCCAGCCGTTATTCTGACATTATCCCCAATTTTAGGCCGACCAGTTTTATCTTTGTAGCCAATTGATACCTGTTGGTTAATCCAGCAGTTTTCTCCTATATCTGCCATAATAATTGTGCTAAACCCGTGCTGAATAAATAGACCAGGGCCGATATTGCTAGACAGATCTAAAAAGAGATAAGGGCATTCTTTATAAAAAATATTAATTATTCGCATCACCAATCTAGCTGCAAAATTACCTTTAGCTATTCTGTAATAATATAAGTTTCTAAACTCTTGTTTCTTTGCCGTTAAAGACAACAAATTACTTAAATCGGATGTACTCTTCCATTGAAATATTTCTACCCACCGTTTTACATCCGCTACGATAACTTCTTTCTCGCTAGACAAATAGAATAATAATAGTTGAGGACACATTAAAATTTGCTCGCCAATTAAAAAAATATTATTAATAAAATTTTTCACACCTTAACCTCCTTTGATTATGGAAAAAATTCTAAGCGATAGCGATAGAGAGCAACTGGCCTTTCAGCAGCAGCAAAATAATTTGGGTCTTGGGGCGATAGGTAAACAGCAGTTATTTGATCTGCCTCAATTACTGCACCTGGTGCCTGAAGTCTTCTGTAAGCAGTTGTAGTTTCTACCTGATTCAAATAAAGTTGAGTAGGACTGCGAAATATTTGTTGAGAAACTTCTGTCGAAATGAATTGATCGGGATTAGGAATTTCACTTGCTCGACTGGTAACAATTGAGACAAGTTGACGCTCTCCGGGGAGTAAAGTAATCTGACGGTTGGGATTATGCGGGTCTGTTTTGACGGATAAGATAGCGCTAGAGCCCAAAACCGCCGTAGCTATATTCAACCCATTGAAAGCTCGA
Source organism: Argonema galeatum A003/A1 (assembly GCF_023333595.1). Taxonomy (GTDB): domain Bacteria; phylum Cyanobacteriota; class Cyanobacteriia; order Cyanobacteriales; family Aerosakkonemataceae; genus Argonema; species Argonema galeatum. The sequence continues at coordinate 9,986 of NZ_JAIQZM010000010.1, read as the reverse complement.
TCGGCTACCACCGAGCCCTGTAATTTTAGATTTTGGATTTTAGATTTTGGATTGAAAATTGAAAATTGAAAATCATTTTGGTTTACGACTTGAAAACGCACTGGAAAAGTTACTGGTTCATTGAGATACCGTCGATTATTTTCAAAACCAGGCGTCACAATATCTGGTGCCAAAGGTGCCACCAAATCCACAAGAGTACTCGTAACATTCCAAGTTCCGGCAATCCAATATGGATACATTAAATCTTCAGCCGCAGCCACCTTCTGAGTTGGCGGTTTAGTATTCCACTGGGGAAATTGAGCCAATCTTTCGGCCAGTACGCCTGCCTTTGCCTCACCGCCCCAGAACAGGAACACAAAAACCAGACAAAAACTCCAAATCCCTCTCAAAACTCTTCTTCGTGTCTTCGTGGTTAAAAAATCCAATTAAATAACCTCCACAGGCGCAGGTTCCCAAACTTCCCCGTATTTCTCTTGTAGTTGCTGCCAAGTTTCTACCTGTCCCGGCTCGTATTCACCTGGCTTGCCCCACTGGAGAAATGCGCTTAAGGCTGGCTCTTGTTTTTCATCCAAAAAGCGAATCGCATAGGTGGTAAAGTTACCCCGTTTTGATTCACCAGTTTCAAATTTCACCTGTTTAATGGCGTCCATATTTAGGTGAAACTCGAAAATGTCGGCGTGCATATTGGCGTACTTACCTTTGGGTAATTCAGCGTAGAATAGCTTGCTTAGAGATCCGCGTACTTCCAAGACAGCTGCGCTGCTGGTCACAATTAAACGTAGTGTTCCCAATGTTTCGCAAGCTTCCAGAAATTCTTTCAAATTAGCAGTCATATCAAAATGGGTAATTGGTAATTTCAGATCTAAAATTTCAGATTGCAAATTTAAAAATTAAATTTGCAATTTGCAATAAGCTATTGTTCGTATTGCTCGTAAGCTGCGACAATTCTTTGGACGAGGGGATGGCGGACTACATCAGCCTGGGAGAAATGGCAAAAGGCTATGCCTTCGACGTGCTGGAGAATTTTTTGGGCTACTGCTAAGCCAGATGGTTGGTTTGAAGGCAAATCGGTTTGGGTGATGTCTCCGGTTACTACCATACGAGAACGGAAACCAAGGCGCGTCAGCACCATTTTCATCTGAGCTGGTGTGGTGTTCTGGGCTTCATCGAGAATTACAAAAGCGTTGTTGAGGGTGCGACCCCGCATATAGCCTAAAGGAGCTACTTCTATTACGGTTCGTTCCATCAAGTTGGCAATTTTTTCAGGGTCGATGAGTTCGTATAAAGCGTCGTAGAGAGGGCGAAGAAACGGGTCAATTTTCTGCTGTAAGTCTCCAGGCAGAAAGCCCAGTTTTTCGCCCGCTTCTACTGCTGGTCGGGTGAGGATGATTCGTTCGTACTGATTTGCCAACAGGGCTTGAACAGCTAGAACTGCTGCCAGGAAGGTTTTGCCGGTACCGGCTGGCCCGACGCAAAAGGTGAGGTCGTGGGTACGCACGGCTTGGACGTACTGCCGCTGCCGGAAGGTTTTGGCGCGGATTTCATCGCCACGGCGGGTACGGGCGAGAATGTCTCGCTGTAAGTCTTGCAGCTCGTCGGTACGCTGGGTATCCAGAGCTTGACGAGCTGTAAGGATCTCCACGCTAGTGATGCTTTTGCCATGTTTCCAAAAGTCTTCGAGCGATCGCACCAATCGCCCGCAGAGGTCAACTTGATTCGCCGTTCCTGAAATCAGTAATTCTTGCCCGCGCAGCACTAGCGTTGCGCCTGTTTGCCGCGCCAGGGTTTTGAGATTTTCTTCTCGATCTCCGCTAAGGGCGATCGCGCTTTCTCTACTCGGCAGTTCAATCGTTGTGCCGTCTACCATTCCCTACAAGTATTCCCCAGCAGATTGAGTGGGTATTGATATTTTACCTACTTTTAGTAGTAGGTATTTTTGGCTCTTTCGAGTTGTTATGCTTTTGTTCAAAAAAATAACATTTTTATTCCTCTGCTCCTCTGATCGAGAACTCAAATAGCATACTAAATACGGAAGATCCCTTTCTAATAACGGTGCTTGCGGGATGCTTCCGCTTTGCGCTTCCGACGAAGGCTAGGCTTTTCGTAACGTTCGCGACGCTTGACTTCGTACAAAATCCCAGCTTTTTGAATCTTTTTTTTGAAACGTCTCAAAGCAGAATCGATCGACTCATTTTCACCCAAACGGACTTCTGACATTTGCTTTTATTCACCTGCCTTTTAAAACTTGTATAAAAGTGTTGACGCCAATCAACGTTTTTGGATTAAGGCTGTGGCGTCAACCTGTAAGTTTTACAGATCCTCACTAATTTACACGCTAGCGGGAGCGCAGTCTAGGAGACGACTTAGGCGCAACTGAGGAGGGAGGTGGAAGTGTTCGCGTTCCGGTTCGACTAGGCGGTGGCCCAGTCTCGTGTTCCACGAATACTCCGCCGTATATATCAAGATACACGGATTGTCCAGATGCTCTAGCAGCTGCTTCTAGAGCCGTCCGAATGGCTTGAATATTACGTGCGCCCCGACCGAAGACTCGGCCTTTATCCTCTCCTTCAAAAGCGACGCGAATCCAAACCCGTGGACTACTAGCAGATATTTCGCAGTCTACTTTCAAAGACTCCTGAGATTCTAAGAAAGGCTGCACCAAAAATTTTACCAGCCCACCATAGTCTGGAATAGCTACTTGGGGTTGGATTTGGCCGTTACTGGGTAACTGAGGCACTAACCTGCTCGAAGACATTGGCTTTTTTGAGGATGTTGCGAACGGTGTCAGTAGGTTGGGCACCATCTTTGAGTCGTTTGAGGATCGCTGGAACATCTAGCCGTGTTTCATCGGTTCTGGGGTTGTAAAAACCGAGTTCTTCCAAAGGACGACCATCGCGGCGAGAGGTACTTGGCATAGCTACAATCCGGTAGCTGGCCTCCCGCTTTTTACCGTATCGTTTTAAGCGCAGTTTGATCATGCCGAAAAAATAACGTTCGCAATTTTGACTAAACAATCATTGTAGCCTGATGTTGGGCATAGAGCTTTCGCGATCGCACGCCTTAGCTACAGCTGACCGAAACCTTTCTTCTTTTTCTCCTTTTTCGGTTTCTTCTTACCAGTCTGTTCGTTATAGCCCCGCCAACCCGGAGCCGACGGACGATTCCCACCGCCGCCGAAGGGAGACATTCCCCCACCCATTCCACCCATACCCGCCATTCCAGGTAAACCGCCTTGCCCCATCTGCTGCATCAGACTTCGCATTTTTTGGAAATCGGTCACCAACTTGCTGACTTCCGACTCCCCATAACCAGAACCCCGACCAATCCGCCGCCGCCGACTGGGAGTAGACGCCAACAACTCCGGGTTGCGACGTTCTTCCACAGTCATAGAATTAATCATCGCCTCAGTCTGTTTGAGCTTTACTTCTGCCTCTTGCAACTGCTGATCGGAAATTTTGGGCATTCCGGGAAGCATCTTCAGCAAACCGCCAAATGAACCCATATTCTTCATCAAGCGCATCTGCTTGAGGAAATCCGTAAAATCAAACTTCGCCGACAGGATTTTCTCCTGCATCTTCTCGGCGTCTGTAAAGTCGATTTGTTCCTGCGCCTTTTCCACCAGCGTCAGGACATCGCCCATACCCAGAATTCGCGATGCCATTCGGTCTGGGTAGAAGGGTTGCAGGGCTTCAACCTTCTCGCCAGTACCGATAAACTTAATTGGCTGACCGGAAATTCGCCGCACCGATAGGGCTGCACCGCCGCGAGTATCCCCATCCAGCTTAGTGAGAATCGCCCCTGTGATGCCGATTTGGTCGTGGAACGTGCGGGTAAGATTCGCCGCCTCCTGACCCGTCATGGCGTCTACCACCAGCAGGGTTTCGTGAGGTTTCACCGTTTGCGCGATCCGGGCCAACTCCGCCATCATGTCCTGGTCAATTTGGAGGCGACCTGCCGTATCGATAATCACCGTATCGACGCCTTCTGCCTTTGCTCGTTCCACACCCTGACGGGCAATCTCCACCGGGTTCGTATCAGTTCCCAGTTCAAACACCGGCACGTCAATTTGCTTACCCAGGGTTACCAACTGGTCAATTGCTGCCGGTCGGTAAACGTCAGTCGCGACTAGCATCGCCGTCCGGTTCTCTTTACGCAGATGCAAAGCCAACTTGGCCGCAGCAGTGGTTTTACCCGTCCCCTGCAACCCGGCCATCAGGATAATCGTGGGAGAAGTGTCAGCATGAGCTAGGGGAACGTTGGTTTCCCCCATCACGGCCAACAGTTCGTCGTAGACAATTTTGATAAACTGTTGGTCGGGCCGCACGCCTGTAATTACCTCGGCACCTTGGGCCTTGGTTTCGATTTCGGCAATAAAATCTTTTATGACTTGGAGATTCACATCCGCTTGCAGGAGGGCGCGGCGGACTTCCCCCAGCGCCTCTTGAATATTGGCATGGGATATGCGATCCTGCCCCCGCAGCTTTTTCCAGGCCCCTTCTAAGCGTTCAGATAGTGCGTCAAACATAAATCAGTTTTTGTTCGGATATATATATAACTTACCAGTTGGCGATCGGGCATGAGAAATGGGGCATTCTGAGATGGGGAAAATATGTTTTTCTCGTTCTCCCTATCTCGTTTTTCCCCGTTTGGCGACCCTATAGGGGCTGATATCGTTTCCGGTTGTGTCTGAATTATTATGGCCACAGAGAGAGGGGCAACCCCACCCCCTACCCCTCCCCGTGGGACGGGGAGGGGAGAAGGAGAGAGGGGCAGAGGGGAAAAACGCTTCACTGGTCGAGTAGCGTCGTGAATGTTATAACAGAGTGCTATGGCATTTTTCTATCCTGGGACAGTTGCTCAAATTTAAATCGTGCCCAAAAAGAAATCAAAGTCCAAATCCAAAAAGCAAGGTACTGCTAAGTCAACCTTAAGCCTGAAGGAGCAGTTAGCAGAAAAAAGAAAAGCTGCCAAAGAGCGGAAGGAATTGATTAGCTTTTCTACCTCGGCTGTCTTTGGTGCTGCTTTTATCGGCATGATGGCCATTCCTTTGAGTGGGCCTAAAGGAGCTATAGGAGCGATCGCAGGTATAATTTGCCTCGCCTTTTCCTTCAAATACCCCCGACAAGCGCTTTGGGCGTTCCTCATCTATATGCCCTTTGCTGGCACCATCGTTTACAGCCTTGGCAACAGTCCAGTCCTACAGCTGGCAAAAGATGGTTTGTATATCCCCGGACTCGTTAGCATTATCCAAGAGTGTCAGCGAAAGCGACTACCCATAATTATCCCTAAAGGTCTAAAGCCCTGGCTGATTATCCTGCTGGCTTGTTGTCTGATGACTTTATTTTTTGTCAACGGGTCGCAGCAGATGACTGCTAAGCCGCCCGAAAAACCATTTGCAATGGGCATTCTGGGCTTAAAAGTACTAATGGGATACATTCCCTTAATCACTTGCGCGTATTACCTCATCCGCAATAAAAAAGATGTTCTCTTGATGACACGCTTGCACGTAGTTCTGGCACTAATCTGTTTTGGCCTTTGCTTTGTGCAGTACAGATTTCTAGTAACAGGTCGATGCGCTGGCACCCAGTTTTTGGAAGGAGCGGATTTATTTAAAGCTTCCTTAGATGCACGGTGTCTGGTCGGTGGCTCTCTACTGTATAGTCCCGAACAGGGGGTAATCCGCTTGCCGGGAACTTTTGTAGCACCCTGGCAGTGGGGCTGGTTCATTATCGCGAATGCTTATTTCACCTTTGCAACTGCTTTCAGTGACCCCTCAGCTCGCTGGCGAACTGTTGGCTTGCTGGGAATGGCTGCGGATTTGGTGATAGCCGTTATTTCCGGTCAGAGAATTGCTCTACTCCTGGCGCCAATCTCAATGGTGATTCTGCTGGTATTAACAGGGCAAGTTGCTAACCTTAAACGCTTTATACCTATCGTCATTGGGTTAGCGGTTGTATTGGGAATTGGTGCATTGCTGTTTCCCAGTATTATCCAAGAACGGATAGATAGTTTTACGAGTCGTTGGGAGGCTTCACCGGCTGACGATTTTATCTTTTATCAATTTGAGTTTACTTGGAAGAACCTTAAGGGTTCTTTAATTGGTTTAGGATTGGGCCGAGCAACAAACTCTGCCCGCGTCTTTGGCGATACTGCCCTGATAGAAACTTGGTTTCCCAAGGTGATGCACGAGATTGGCCCAGTTGGACTAATCGCGTTTTTGGCTTTGGTTACGTCTCTGACAGTATTTACTTTCAAGGCTTACCGCTCTCTCCGAGATCCGAGTTTGCGAAGCTTTGGAGCCTGTTTTTGGGTTTTTATTTTGTTTATTAGCTACCAAACTTACTACTATCCTTTGGATGTCGATCCAGTTGCTGTTTACTATTGGTTTTTTGCTGGGGTGCTTTTAAAATTGCCAGAACTGGATAAGCAGGAAAAAATGAATGCCGAACTGGAAAACCAGTCTTCAAAGAAGAATAAGCGTTTAGCTAATAGCGTGGCAACGGAATAGCTGAATCAAACCTTTTTTGTCTAAAACTCAAACCTAAAAGTAACAACTAATTATGAACTATCCTTGGATTTCAGTGATTGTCCCTACTTACGAACGAGAGCAGGCTTTACGAGATACGCTTTTCGATCTGGTTCAGCAAGATTATCCGAATTTTGAAGTTGTGGTTGTAGATCAAACCAAGACGCATCAGTTGGAAACGCAAGCTTATTTAGAAGAATTGGAAAAAGCTGCTCAAATTTGTTGGTGCCGCGTTGATTGGGCTAGTTTACCGGGTGCGCGTAATTATGGTGTGCGACGCTCGAAGGGGGAAATTATTCTATTTATTGATGATGATGTTCAGTTACCATCGGGATTTTTAGCTGCTCATGTTCGCAATTATTTAGAACGTCCAGATGTTGGATCTGTAGCCGGTCGCGTTTTGGATCGCATGAAGCTGGCTGAGTCTGAGGAGGGGTTGACGATCGATTACTTACCTCCAGAAGCAATGGAGCCCGGAATTGGATTATATTATCTTAATTTAGTTCATACTGTCAAACCGCAACAGGTGATCACGGCAAGGGGTTGTAATATGTCGTTCCGGCGAGAGATTTTTGATAAGTATGGGTTGTGGTTTGATGAACGGTTTCGCGGTAGTGCGGTGCGGGAAGAATCGGATTTTTGTCTGCGGATACGACAAACTGGTTATAAGATTTGGTACGATCCGGAGGCGTATTTGGTTCATTTGGGGGAAGAGACAGGTGGATGTCATGATATAAGTACGCGATCGCTCGAATATCAAATCACGTTTTATCACAATCATTTCCTCATGGGCTTCAAAAACCTGACTCCCAAGCAAATGTTGAATTTTTCATCTAGCTTGTTTCAAGATCAAGTTTTGGCAAGTCTAGCCTCGCGCAAAAGCAAGTCTTTACCCAAAGTGATAGGACGTATGGGATCTTATAGCCTGGGATTTATCAGTGCGATCGCCAGTATAGCTCAATCTGGCTGGAACGATGGTCAAGTTTATACCCGATTGGAAGAGGCAAATGGCTAATAACTATTTGTTTGTTGTCGATCGCAATTAGCCATTAACTATAAACAAGGACAAAATTTAAAATATGTAATTTATATGAAAATTCTCCAGATTATCCCTTCAATTTCCCTAGTCTACGGTGGCCCCAGTCAGATGGTATTGGGTCTTTCTGCTGCGCTGGCCCGATCGGGTGTAGAAGTAACAATTCTTACTACCGATTCTAACGGAGATGCAGGACAAGCGCCGTTAGATGTACCTCTGGATCGCCCAGTAGAGCAGGATGGCTACAAGATCCGCTATTTCCGTTGTTCTCCATTTCGCAGGTATAAATTTTCACTTGAATTGCTGAGATGGCTGGGTAAACACGCTGCGGAGTTTGACTTGGCGCATATTCACGCGCTGTTCTCGCCAGTATCGTCTTGTGCGGCTTTTGTGGCCCGATCGCGCCATCTCCCCTACATCCTACGTCCCCTTGGCACTCTTGACCCTGCCGATCTGCGTAAGAAAAGGTTGTTGAAGCTTATTTATGCAGCATTGCTAGAAAAGCCGAATATAGCAGGTGCAGCGGCTATTCACTTCACCAGTACCCAGGAAGCCAAAATTTCGGCACGATTTGGGGTATCGACGCGAGATTTGGTGATTCCGCTGGGTGTGGTAACGAATGTAACAGATAAGTTATCTGCGATCGACACAGATAAACCATCTGTTGACATTCCCCAAATACTTTTCATGTCTCGGATTGACCCGAAAAAGGGACTAAATTTGTTAATTCCCGCCTTGGAAAATTTGTTGGCTGAAGGTATAAAATTTCAGTTTATTTTAGCTGGTGGTAATCCGCAAGACCAGGATTATGAAGGGAAAATCAAAGCACAAATTGAAGCTTCGCCAATAAATTTGCATACAACAATTACTGGATTTGTGACAGGCGATCGCAAAGCATCATTACTACAAAATGCGGATTTATTCGTGCTGCCTTCTTACTACGAAAATTTCGGCATTGCGGTGGCGGAAGCTATGGTAGCAGGAATACCTGTAGTTATTTCCGAAGGAGTCTATATTTGGGAAGATGTCCAAAAAGCACAAGCAGGTTGGGTTTGCTCTTTAACTGTAGAATCCCTTACAGAAATGTTGCGGTTAGCCTTAAGAGATAAAGCTGAACGACAGAGGAAGGGTTTAAAGGCAAAAGAGTGTGCTTTGAAAGAGTATAGTTGGAGTGCGATCGCGCAACAAACTATTCAAGCATATCAAACAATTATATCATCTACTCTTATTGTAAAATAGAACACAGCCAAGATAAATCAAGTCATGTCAAAACTTACTCTCCAAGTGCGAACAAGAGACAACTTGCTTGAACTGCTTGCTAGTGGTGAATCACAAGCTTGGGTTGTTGCTGAAGACAAATTCCAAAAGATCACTCATGTCCAGATAGTCAACTGGGAGGGTTCTCAGATGATTGAAGGTGTGTTCGATAGAAATGCTAGTTCTCGTAGAGAAGATGGCAGACTGGTTGTGAAATTTCTACATGGTCGCATTGTCAATTCCAACGTCAAATTCGAGGTACAAAATCCTGTCCACTACATCTAGAACCATCGACATCCACCGATCTACTTTGAAAGCTATTTGAGGCTAGTAACTCAACTTCAACTACCCATAACTGATACTCTGGGAGCAGGCGCACCGCGTAACATTCCTTCTGTGCTGAGATCCTCGTCTATCTCCTCCCAGTGAATACCGTAACCTCCACCACAGACTTCCCACTGCGATCGTTGTTCGGGTGTAGCCTGAAGCAGTATCGGATACCAGACTAGAGGTACACTAATCGTTCGACCGTCCATTAAATCGACACTGATTGTTTCTTCTGTAAAGCGAACATCCTTAACTCTCTCGTCTGCTCGAATCGCCAAAATACCCATACCATGCCTCCACAAGCCTTATTTGATTCTCTTGTACCATTAACTGCAATTTCCGAAGTTCTTTAGCGCTAAAACCAATATTATTTGCTAAGCTGACTGGTTCTAGCCAAAATTTAGCTGATACCAAATCCTGGTTGGTTACCCCATGAGAATTTTTGGCCTAAACATTGTAGAGACGTTTCATGAAACGTCTCTACAGCCGAGCGACATAAAGGGGGTAATCGTTGCGGATTTGGTATGATGAGTCATCGCGGTCAATGTGTATATGCGGTGGCTCGTTTGGCTCATGACTGTAAAAGTAGAATCGGTAAGCGCTTATTCTTAAAACTGTCGGCATTCTTCAATATTAAACGAAAGCTATCCCGTATGACCGATTGCTACACCGGACGCCTGCTTCAAGCTTGTGCTTACTGTGAATGTCATTAGTCATTAGTCATTCAGTTCATTGTTCATCGTTCATCGCAATGACCAACGAACAATAGACATCTCCAGAAATTAAAGGTGCGTTACCTGTAACCCTTGTAGAGACGTTGCATGCAACGTCTCTACATTC
>NZ_JAIQZM010000009.1:0-23452 GCF_023333595.1 Argonema galeatum A003/A1 | reverse complement strand
TATCTTCTCTAATTCTGTCACTGTAGGCAATTCCCAGATTATTTTGGGTCGTTGCCCATTGTTGGGGAAAGGCTTCACGGGTGTAGACTTGGAGTGCGGCGGTGTATGATGCGATCGCTAGTTCGATATTATCTGCTCTATCTTCTCTAATTCTGTCACTGTAGGCAGCACCCAGATTATTTTGGGTTTGCGCCCATTTTTCGCTTCCCGTTTCCCGATGACTTAAAACTATTTGATAACCTGTAATCGCAATTTCAATATTATTCGCTCTTTTCCCCAGGGGAAAAGAGCGAATATGAATACTCAAATTTTCAATGATGGCGACAATTGACTCAACTGCTTCTGGATGTTCGGCAATTAAATTTTCAGCCACTTGCTGTAAAACCTCAGCAAACCGCGCATTGAGGAGATGTTGCCGTTGCGCTAACATCGGGTAAATTACCGTTACATCGCTATTGCTTTCTGCTTCTGCTTGCAATAATTCTAGGATAAAGTTTGCATACTCTTGGGGATTTTCCATCTCAGAGTTATCGTCATCTCCCTCATCATTCATCCCCAAAAATTCCCCTAGCTGACTGGCAAGATTTCGTAAGAAATCAGCCCCATTCTCGTTTCCTGAGTCTGCGAACTTTTCTGCTATTACCTCGCAAGCTTGCAGAAACCCGCCATCCAGCAATTCTGAATTAGCCTGTAAAATCTCCGGTTCTTCACCGTTGGGACAACTTAGCAGTTGTTGAATCAGATTCAGATAAGCTGGGAGACGACTTTCATCCATTGGGCTTGCACTCAGATAGCTAGGGGAAAGGGGCTAGGGAAGAGGGAAGAGTTGGAGTTAGGTACGTTGTTGCGCTTTAGCGCTCTTATGATAACTGGGATAAGAGCGCTAAAGCGCAACAACGTACCCAGAAAGCAAGTAAGTTCGCTCTTATGATAACTGGGATAAGATAAGAGCGCTAAAGCGCAACAACGTACCCAGAAAGCAAGTAAGTTCGCTCTTATGACAACTGGGATAAGATAAGAGCGCTAAAGCGCAACAACGTACCCAGAAAGCAAGTAACTAGCAACTTGAGTTACTAATTGAGTTTAACCTTACTTATCACATTTGCTCTGAGTATATTAACTCATTGACAAAAGTTATAAAGTAGGGTTTGGTTTTAAAGTTTTTAATTTAGACTTGATGAAATGGTATTGGAGTGCGCGATCGATCTGGTCAAAGGCGTGTCGCTCTCCTGATAAAATGCCTTAAGACGGTAGACCTTGTTACCGAAAAACGAGCTAAAGCTTTCGGGCTGGAAACTTGTGGATGTAAGCTATTCGCGGCTTTAGCTGCTGAGTGCGATCGAATAGAGTTGCTGTATTGGGAGAAGCGGAAAATGACAATCTTGTTTCAATTAGCTTTGTTTGCTTTAGTCGCCTTGTCTTTTGTTATGGTTGTAGGCGTCCCTGTTGCCTATGCCTCACCTCAGAACTGGGATCAATCCAAACGCTTACTGTGGTTGGGTTCCGGTGGCTGGGTTGTTTTGGTGCTTGTAGTCGGTGCGTTGAGTTATTTTGTGGTTTGAGCCAAGTTAATTGGTCAAGAGTCATTGGTCAAGAGTCATTAGACATCTCCTTTCAAAGAATGTAGAGACGTTGCATGCAACGTCTCTACACGGGTTCTAGGTAACGCACCTTTAATTTCTGGAGAGGTCTATTAGTAAAAGACTAATAACTAATGACTCTTGAGTAATGACTAATGACAAGGAAGTATTTAAATGGCAGTTTTTGAGGGAAATTTTACTCAGGCGGAATCTCTGCGATTTGCGATCGTGATCGGTCGATTCAACGACCTGGTGACGACGAAGCTTTTGGAGGGATGTCAAGATTGCCTGAAACGCCACGGCGTCGATACAGATCCTCACGGCACTCAGGTGGATTATATTTGGGTTCCGGGCAGTTTTGAGGTGCCTTTGGTGGCTCGTCAAATGGCAATGACCCAGCGTTATGATGCGGTGATTTGCCTGGGTGCGGTGATCCGAGGTCAAACTCCTCACTTTGATTATGTCGCTGCTGAAGTGTCCAAGGGAATCGCGGCGGCGGGATTTCAGACTGGAATTCCGGTAATTTTTGGCATAGTGACCACAGACACGATGCAGCAAGCCCTAGAACGGGCGGGAATTAAGAGCAATAAGGGCTGGGATTATGCGATGAACGCCCTGGAAATGGCGAATTTGATGCGTCAAATCAAGAGTAATGCCGATCTCCAGCCTTTACCTGCTTCCCTGAAAAGTGCGATCGCTCCCAGAGAGTCTGCCGGACTGGAAGGACTGAGCTAGGATATCCAAAATAATTGCCGTCCTATAGTTGACAGACAGGGATTATTTTGCGATAGTAAGAACAGTGAGTGGTTGCGGGTATAGCTCAGTGGTAGAGCGTCACCTTGCCAAGGTGAATGTCGCGCGTTCGAATCGCGTTACCCGCTTAGAGAGTATATTAGACATCTCCAAAAAAGAATGTAGAGACGTTGCATGCAACGTCTCTACAAGGGTTCTAGGTAACGCACCTTTAATTTCTGGAGAGGTCTATTAGAATAAAATCATCGGAAATCGCTTTGTTTTCGATAAGATAAGAGAAAGCGACGCCGGATGTCCTCTTCTATACCGTTTAAGCGGCTGTTGCTAAGGGAGGATGTGAAAGTTAATTGCGATCGTTAAAAATGTTCTCGATGTCCTTGGATAAACTCGGTTTGCGATAAGACCGCTTGTGCCATCTCCAAAATCCCAAAAGATAGATTTAAATACGGACTACCCTTGTCCTTGCGGACGAAAGGGTCGCTTGGTGCCGATCGTCCTGACAGAAGCCTTTGGCTGCAATCGCTGTCAGCAAATCTTTGTCGTGGAAAAAAGCGAATACGTAATCGAACTACTATCTTCAACCTATCCTTACAAAAAAGCTTGGGTGTGGACAGGTAGTCGGTGGCATCGGGCTCAAACAGGGTTGAAAGAACATTACTTGCCCGTAGCTTTTCTGTTTGGCGTGGTGTTGCCTGGTATCTGGCTGGTTTGGGTTTTAAACTTTTATACAGGCTCCTACAAACTCTTTTTGGCATTAGTGCCAGTTGTGCTACTGGTACTGGTAGCACTGATCCAGTGGTTAGCTTACAGGCGTTAGCTCAATTATGACCGCTGAACCGTTCGATCCTTCACCAGATTTGATTGCGACAGTTCGCCGCACCTATCAAGCCTCTTTCGACTTAGCCACTACCAAGGGAGTCGATCGCAGCCGTGCGGTTGTGGCAATGGCACAAGCGCTTAAACGCGCCTCAGACGAGATCTTGGAAGCAAATACTCTCGATCTTTTGGCGAGTCGAGAGATGGCGGTGCCAGACATAATTTTAGATTGGCTGAAACTGACACCCGAACGCCTCCAGACGACGATCCAAATGCTGCAACGGTTAGGAGAATTGTCCGACCCTCTGCGGCGGGTGATGAATGCTTCCTATCAACTAGAACAATCCCAGACTTACTGCCAGTTGATGCCTTTGGGGGCGATCGCTTTGGTGTATGAGGCGTTTCCGGGATTGGGGGCGCTGACGGCGGGTTTGTGTATCAAAACAGGGAATAGTTTGATTCTGCGGGGCGGAACTGAAGCGAGTCATTCTAATGCTGCGATCGCAACTGCTTTGCAGTCAGCCTTGGAAGAGACTGGGATGCCTATAGGATCTCTGGAACTGCTACCATCCGATCGGGGGAGTTCCCTGCGAGATTTGATAACTCAAGATCGATACGTCAATTTAGTGATTCCCTACGGTCGCCCCAGTCTAGTGCAGCAAGTGGTACGGCAGTCAACTGCGCCTGTCTTAAAATCGGGGATGGGCAACTGTTACCTTTTTTGGGCCCCTTCTGGCAGTTTGGAATTAGCTCGCTGGATGATTTTAGATAGCCATCAGAGCGAACCAGATCCGGTGAATGCGATCGAGAAAGTTCTCATCCACAGCAATCAAAAGCCCTCTTCTTTGGTCACGCTTTGGAACAGCTTGAAGGAAAAGGGCTTTAAAATTCGAGCAGATGCCCAGTTAATGGCTGAGTTTCCAGATTTGAAGCTGGCTAACGAGTCGGAGTGGGGGGAACCTTATTTAACCAAGACGGTGGCTTTTAAAGTGGTGAATAGCCTGGAAGAAGCGATCGCCTGGATTAACCAATACAGCAGCGGTCACGCTGATAGTATTGTCACGGAATCTTATCAGGAAAGTCGTCAGTTTGCCTTGGGCGTGAATAGCGCCTCGACTTACATCAATGCCAGCCCTAGATTTTCTCGCAATCCCTCAAGAAGCGAAGGCATTTTTCTGGGTATGTCTAACCAAAAAGGGCATCGGCGGGGGTTGATTAGTATGGAAAGCTTGACAACGCTTAAGCATATTGTTCAAGGAAATGGACGATTTTAATAGGTAGGGAATTTCCGATGACATTTCAGATTTTAAATTTCAAATTTGAAATCTAAAATTGGAAATTGGAAATTCCCTAATTACCTACTTTTGCTGCGCTAGTTTTACATTGGTGGCCAGACCAAGGGTTTGTAATAATTGAATAGTCATCCATGTCATGTCAATTTCCCACCACTTCAAACCGTGACGAGCAGAATATTGAAAGGCATGGTGATTGTTGTGCCAACCTTCACCGTAGACTAGCACCGCTACCCACCAGCAGTTGGTGGATCGATCGCCAGACTCATAAGTGCGATAGCCAAATTTATGCGTGGCGCTGTTGACTAGCCAAGTGCAGTGGTATACCGCAACTAAACGCACGAAGATTCCCCACAGTACAAAAGGCCAGCCTCCCAGCAGATAAAGCACTACCCCCAGAAGAATTTGGAGCGGGAGAAAATACTTTTGTAAAAACTGATAAACTGGATCTTCTGCAATGTCTTTCGTGAAACGAGGAATTTCTTTTGTTTGCGGTAGCTGATAAAGCATCCAGCTTAAATGACTCCACAAAAATCCTTGATTGGAGTCATGTGGATCGCCTTCACTATCCGAGTGCAAATGATGCAGGCGGTGCATACCCACCCAATCAATTGTCCCGCCTTGCATGGCTAAGGTACCGAAGAAAACTAGGAGATATTCTAGCCACTTGGGAGTCTCAAAACTGCGGTGGGTGACTAGGCGATGATAGCCCAGGGTGATGCCCAAACCACCCGTCACCCAGTGCAGAAAAACAGCTAAGCCTACAGCGGCCCAGCTAAAGTTGCCGGGAAGGAAGGCGAAGATGGCAGCGGTGTGAATCGCAACCATGAAAAGGATCACAACCCAATGGGGGCGAAGTTTGGTCGAGGTGGCAAGCGTCATGCAGTAACCTTAATACGAATTGTGCAGCCCAATCTGCGGAACCCTAAAATCCGCATAGCTATATCGTGAATGAGGAATTAATGAACAGCCTTCAACAGCTGCTGGAAGCAGAACAGGCACTATTTTCGATTTTTTCTCGTATTGACGCTAAGGTCAAGCAAAATCTCAAACGAGTGCTGGAAGCGTTTCGGCGTCATCGGGTAGGGGCTCATCATTTTGCCGGTGTTTCCGGTTATGGGCACGACGATTTGGGACGCGAGACGTTGGATAAGGTGTTTGCCGATGTTATGGGTGCTGAAGCTGCGGTAGTGCGGGTGCAGTTTGTTTCTGGCACTCACGCGATCGCAACTGCCCTGTTTGGCGTCCTGCGTCCCGGAGATGAAATGTTGGCTGTCGTGGGTTCCCCCTACGACACGCTCGAAGAAGTCATCGGCTTGCGCGGTCATGGGCATGGTTCTCTAATCGATTTTGGCATCAAATATCGGGAATTACCTCTGACTGGCGAAGGAACTGTGGACTGGGAAGCCCTCTCTCAAACGATAGGGGATAATACGCGCCTCGTGTTAATCCAGCGTTCCTGCGGTTACTCTTGGCGTCCCAGTCTCTCGATCGCCGATATTGAGAAAATAGTTTACATTGTCAAGCAGCAAAATCCCGACATAGTGTGCTTTGTGGATAATTGCTATGGGGAATTTATCGAAGAGAGGGAACCCACCCATGTCGGTGCAGACTTGATTGCTGGGTCGTTGATTAAAAATCCCGGCGGGACTGTCGTTGCTGCGGGTGGGTACGTTGCTGGTAGGGCAGATTTGGTGGAAGCGGCAGCTTGTCGCCTGACGGCACCAGGAATTGGCAGTGCTGGTGGTGCTACATTCGATCAGAATCGTTTGCTGTTTCAAGGTTTGTTTTTGGCACCGCAAATGGTAGGGGAGGCGATGAAGGGCAATCACCTGACGGCTTATGTGTTCGACAAGTTGGGTTATCCGGTGAATCCTTTGCCTTTGGCACCCCGGCGGGATGTCATTCAAGCTATTAAGCTGGGTTCGCCTGAGAAGCTGATCGCTTTTTGTCGGGTCGTTCAGCAGCATTCGCCGATCGATTCTTATGTGGAACCCGTTCCTTGGGATATGCCGGGTTATGAGAGTCAGGTGGTGATGGCTGGCGGTACGTTTATCGAGGGCAGTACTTTGGAGTTTTCGGCTGATGGGCCCTTGCGTGAACCATACGTGGTATTTTGTCAAGGGGGAACGCATTGGACTCATGTTGCTCTAGCACTTGAAGCGTTGATTGATGCGATCGGGCCTGCGCCGGGGTATTGACATTTTGGGCAAAGTATGTATTTAGCAGAAACCCGGTTTCGCAGAAGTTACCGGGTTTCTGGCGTGGGTGCGATCGGGCTTTATTTGATTGAAAAAGGGCGATCGCTACGCCCGCTGCTTCGTTAACGACATTTTTTGACATTCGCCTTCAATTAATTAAAACTGTTTGTGGACTCGCTTCGCCTAACTCTACAGGAGTTACTACTGTTGTAAATTGTGTGGGATTAAGAATGACATTTTCATACTCAAATCCGCCTACCAACTTGTCGTTAGGAATAGCTAGATCGACTGCATATAATTCGGGATTTTCGTAACATTCGACGATCGAGCCTGACGTGCCTTTGGGAATAATGCGATCGCGATGGTCAAAATCGGCATTAATATCAACTAACGTTTGAATGGTGTCGTAAAGTTGGGCTTTCATTCTTGATATCCTATAATTATCGGTCTACTTCTAACCAGTTTGTAATTAGTCTAGGTATATCTTTTCCTACATCTATTTGCCAGCTGGTGACAAGCGTTCCTTCTTGGCCATTTAGTCCTGTAATTCTGACTCGCACCTTAAATCTTAGCCCGTGAACTGTCGGTTCGCCGGGAATAGATGGTACATTAATCAAACCTTGACGCAACTGTTGAATCAAGTTTTCAGTAGCCCGGTTACGCCCTTCAGGTGTTTCTACATCATACCCTAACTGGGCAAAAGCCTGCCATTTCCCTTTATTGTCGGGATGATTTGGGTTGAGAGAGTATTCGCTAAATTTACGGGGGTCAATTTCCGGTTCTATTGTCATCAAATAATCATATAATTTCTCGACCTTGTTTAATCATATTACTTCAATTGCTTTCATCTTTTTTACCTTAATTATAGGTTTTCAACCTTCTATTTGCCAACCTTCCAAAGCTGCTACCAAAATATTTACTAATGGATGGTCGATTAACTCTTTAAAAGCTTCAATTCCACCAGATTTGATCGCACCAATTACCCGTTCTCTCAAACTTGGGTCGCCTTCAATCTGCTTAAGGGCTTCTTCTACCACTACCATTTTTTCCGATGGAGTGTTAGTGGGGTTACTCTCAGACAGTTGTTGTAGAAGTTGCTGAATCTCAGCTGCTGCTTCAGCTAGATTTTGTTGTGTGGCGTAGTTGTGTTGCGTACCTACTTGAGTGCCGTAGTTTGTGCCGACATTACTACCAGTTACTTTGGCATCTTGCAAATTGTATTCGTTGGTTTCTGACATAAATTTACTCTCCGATGTTGATTTAGCTTCATTTATAACATTAACAGGTCTTTCTGCAAGAGTCATAGTAAGTTTTCTTAACCAAGCTATGTCATCATTACATTTTTGAATTTCCCTGTTTTTAGCTTTCAGTTCTGATTCTAATGCTTTGATTCTTTCTTCATACCTTCGTTTAATTTCATTAATATCTTCTTAATTCGGCATAAGCTAGATAGCAATTCATTCTTGCTTAGCCTCCTGATTGGGATTAATCACAATTGGAGTTCTAGCTAATTTTTCAGTTAGTTCTCTTAGGTAGTCTACTTCTGATTTGTATTTTTCTTCGGCGGCTTCGAGCGCCAGTATATACCTTTGAGTAAATTCACTATGGATCTTCTCCTTGTTTGCATCGGCAGGAAGATTTACCCTGATGACGACAACTCCATCACCTCTATTTTCAATACTCTGGATAGAGAGTTCGATACCGTCATTTGTAAATTGTACTTTTACTTTTTGGAAGGCTAAAACAAAAGCTTTCCAGTCAACGCCTTTGTTAAAAATTAAGTCAACCGTCGTCAAAACTTCGTAAAACAGCTTCGTAAATTCTCCGGGTTTAAATTCACCACTGCTGGGGCGACGTTCCCTGTCGTCTGTTCCCAGTTTGGGATCTTCTAGAAGATAAATAAATCGACAATCGATATCATTTAGTTTGGTGTTACTTTGTATATGCCAAGCTTCTAGACAAGTACCTGTCATTTGAGCGCCAGTAAAATCAGTACCAATTGCTTGAGTGAGAGTCAAGTTGGCCCATTCTAAATTAGCTCCCTCGAAAGTCGCTTCGCTGATATCGGCTTCTTTAAAATTGACATATCTGAGGTCTGCACCTATTAAGTTAGCTCCTTTAAGATTAGCTCCAATATAGGATTTATTGCGGCCATTCCTGGTCACAAGTAAATCTCTAATTTGTGGGTAAGCTAATATGGTTCCATCCATTCTAGCTAAGTTAAGATTATATGAAGCAGAAAAATTTGTGCGAGTCAAATTTGCTCTTATGAACTCTGTGTATTTGAGTGTTGAATGAGTAAAATTAGCATCAGTTAAATCACTTTTCCGAAAGCTAGTACCACCCGTATTAGCAAAGAAAAGACTTATTTGGCGAATCAAAGCAAACTTATTATTACCAACTAAAGCGAACCAGCCAATGTAAGCACTTAGTCCAACCACTAAAACTGCCAATGGAACTGCCACTGTTGCTGCTACTGCTGTTGTATTTGATGTGGTGATTGCTACTGAAATTGCTACTGTTAGTGCCACTAACCCTGCTGCTATTATTGCTCTCGTTCCTGCCACTGCCCCGGACACTGCTGTTGCTAATGCTCCCACCCCTAATGCTGCTACTGCTGCTGCCACTGATGCTGCCCCTGCTGCTGCCACGACTAATGTAACTGCTAATGATGTTGCTGCTGCCGCTGTTAATGTCATTGCCAATGCCGCTATCAATACTGCTGCTGCTACAGTCAAACCTTGTCGGATGGGAACGATAAAAAAGGTTCCTAACAAAATTATCACCATTAGACCGGGAACGATAGTGTATAAGCTTATGGTTGCAGGCATGAACAAAAATGCAAACCATAAACCACTAACTGAAGCAACAAGTCCTGATGATGCTGATAGAAATAATGAAAATATTACCAGAGCAATTGCCCAGCCGCGTTGCAGTCCCGCTTTGGCATAGCTAAAGTTGGCACCCGTAAGGATAGCATTGGTGAAGTTAGCCCCTCGTATATCTGCGTGGGAAAAATTTGCACCCGTAAGGTCTTGACCTTTGAAATTGCGTCCTCGGAGATTTTGACCGGAGAAGTCTTGGGGCATATTCAGCGCCCAGAGGAAGGCAGGTAACAACTATTTCAGTTTGGCAGAAAGATTTGGCGATAACAACATATTTTGCACCTGTGCTGAAAGCCCGCCAGGGGTTCAAACCCCTGGCTAATAGCGAAAGTCCACTAAAGTGGACTAAAGAAGTTTTTTTAGTCCACTTTAGTGGACTTCAGCTATTAGCCTTTGACTTGAGTCAAAGGCGAGGTTTCTTTTCGTAACAATAAACCGGGTTTTTGATATTTCATTACTCTCTAACATAAGCACCCAAAAACACTAATTGATTTATCATTTCCTCTGCTGACTTGGTAGAAATCAATCTTTGAATTCCTCGCAACTGTTCGCCAACGGCATAACTTTGTCGTTCGGCAATGATAATTCCTGTATGAACTCTATCTTCTTCCATGTAGGTTTTATGCAACCGACAAAAATCTCCCACATTAAAGGTATAAATTACCCGTTGTTGCTCGGTTGCCCAAATTAACTGTTCCGAATCTATCTGTCCGAGATTATTGGCGTCTGCGGTAGTCACTAAATCTACACCAGCATTTTGCAAAGCTTGCACTAACGCTCCCCTGAGCGTATCTTCATCCAAATACAAACGAATTTGACTCATTTGTGCTGACTCGCAATGTATTCTCCTTCCAAGCGTTCATACTCGGCTTTTTCTGCTGCCAAATATGTTTCTATCTCTTCTGTATTAGCGTGATAATAGGTCAATGCTGCATGAACCTGAGCTAAATTGATAAAGCCATATTCTCCAACAATTTCTGTTGGAGTCAGTCCTTGTTTGGATAAAACAGCTATTTGCTCGACAGAAATTCTAGTTCCAGCAATTCTGGGACGCCCGCCGCAGGTTTCTGGTGTACTAACAATTAGAGTTCCGATGTCAACGGTAGTAGTCATATTTACCTCTTGGGGTTAGCTCATATTTTTATGTTACTGCGATCGCCAAGGTGGGCAATGCCCACCATACATCAACTCCTGGCCCTTAGAAACCCGGTTTCTCCAAGAAACCGGGTTTCTGGGTGTTCAGTTTATTTACGACCACCTACTTAAAAGGGAATATCATCCACATCTGGCGGATTTGCAGACATTGGTTGATTCTGATATGGGGTTGTCTTCACATTCGGCATTACTTCTTGATATTCTTCCTCATCATCTACTGGCGAAATAGTAGCGACGTTGGTGGTACTGTTAGAAACCGGCGGAACGCTTGCTGTAGCAACGGGTGAACGATAAGACTCAGAAGCTACAGAATTAGCGGTATTTCTAGCAGGAGTTGATGCGTTGGAGACAACTTTTTGGCTGGTTACAGCAGGTTGAAAATTATCTCCCAGGTAATGAATTCTTTGTGCGGTCAATTCGGCACGTTTTTCTTTGAAGCCTTCGGGTTTGCGTTCTACATTGATCATACCCAGACGACCTTCAATTACGACCTGTGTGCCTTTGTGACAGCGTTCGTGGATTTCCTGAGCCAGATTCCTCCATCCCACTACTTTGAGGGTATTGGGTGGATCTTCTTCTCGTTGGGCTGGAAACTGCACGAGCATTTCAGCGACAGGTATTTGCTCATCCGAGGTATAGCGCAGTTGCGGGTCTTGAATCACTTCTGCCATCACAATGAAGGTATTCATAAATAGTTGTTGAGTTTGGCGAGTTGAGGTTTGAGTTATAGAGATCTAACTTGAAGGTTTCAAGCTTTCTCACTATTTCTATTTTACGCTAATTGCGGTATTAGTCATTAGTCATTAGTAGTTTTTCTGAAGTGAGTATTTTGTTACCAATGACCGATGACCAATGACCAAGCTTAAAACTATTTAAATTCTTGCACTCCCTGCTCTCGGTCAACAAAGTTTTGGACACGGGCGCGGTATTCCCTCAAAGTGTCATCCACCCATTCGCGATCGCTGCTGTTGGCGAAAATATGCACCAACGGTTCTCCGGCATCGGGTAAAATTAAGACCCAACTGTCATTGAATCGATTGTAAATCTTTACGCCATCAATTAACTCTAAACTATCAGCTGGATGGGTTTCTACCAAATGGCGCATCAAAGCTCCTTTCACTGTCCAAGGGCAACGAACTGAGCAGGTTTTGTGTGCAACGCGGGGTATGGATTCGCGAATGGAGCCGAGATTTCGCTCCTGGATAGTTAGCATCTCAATCAGTTTGGCAATGCAGAACATTGCATCAAATCCCGGATGCAATTGCGGGAAAATAAAACCCATTTCTCCAGAGCCGCCCAGCACCACATTAGGATGACTCTGACTCGCTTCCATTAAAGCGCTGGGATTAGCTTTGGTGCGAATAACTCTGCCATCGTGGCGACGAGCAATTTGTTCAACAGCGCTGGACGCATGAACGGGCACCACCACTGCGCTTCTGGGATTAGCCGTAAGCATCATATCCACCATCAAAGCGGTTAACATTTCGCCTCGAATTGGCATCCCAGCTTCATCTACCAAAATCATTTGTTCTCCGTTTGCAGATACCTGGACGCCAAAGGTAGCTTTGAGCGCTTCCACAACATGACCGAGTTGATGCAGCAAAGCTTCTCGTTCTGTTGTAGATACTCCTGTTTGATTGAGGCTGGCATTTAGCACTACGGCATCGCAACCAAACTTAGCTAATAGTTGGGGCAGCACAGCTCCTGAGACGGCATAAACATAGTCAATTACCACTTTGGAATTGCTATAACGAAGGGCTTCTATGTTGAGATGTTTCTCAAAGCTGGTGCTGTAAATATCCATGACTTGGCTGGGATAAGCCATATTGCCAATCTCGTCAATTTGGGCTCGCCGCAAGTCTTCTTTGAAATAAGCTCCCTCAATTTTTTTCTCTTGGGCTTTAGAGATATTGATGCCTTTGAAATCCAAAAATTCAATCAAAATATGATCGGCTCGGTCTGGATGTATCCGTATATGAATGCCACCCGCAACTGAGATGGTAGGAATAACTGTGCGGGCAATGGGAATTGATGTTGCTTCTAGGTTCTGAATATTGATTCCGACTGACATCATACCGGCAATTAAGGAACGGGAAACCATGCGGGAGATGCTCCGCTGGTCGCGGGAGACGGCGACTTGGGAACCGGGTTTTAAGGTGGAGCCGTAAGCTGCTCCTAATTTGACTGCAAATTCGGGGGTGATATCGATGTTAGCCAATCCAGAGACGCCCCGCTGGCCGAACAAATTACGGTGGGCGGTTTGACCCCAAATTAAGTTGATGTTTAAGGTTGCACCGGATTCAATTTGTTTGCTGGGCCAAACGCGGACGCCAGGGCCGATCTGGCTTTCTTCTCCTACGGTGGATAGGGAACCGACGACGGCTGCTTCCAAGACGTGGGCGCGGCGGTCTACTCTGGTGCCTCTGCCGATCGTGCAGGCGCTTAGATGCGCTTCTTCGCCGATAATGGCTCCATTCCAGATGATTGGGCGTTTGAGGTTCGCGTCAGCGCCAATGGTAACGTTGTCGCCAATGATGGTTCCAGCTTCGATTTGCACTCGCGGCCCAATGCGGCAGTTGTGGCCGATCATGGCGGGGGCTTCTATTTGGGCGGTGGGGTCGATGAAAGTATTTTGGCCGATCCAAATTTGGTTATTTCTGGCTCCCGCAGACCTTTCTTCGTAGGCAAAGTCGAGTTTTACTTTGCGGTAGAGGCCATCATATTGGGCTTCGCGATAAGCGTCGAGATGGCCGACATCGCACCAGTAGCCCTCGGCAATGTAGCCATACATCGGGATCTCTTTGTCTAGCAGTAGGGGAAAAAGGTCTTTGGAAAAGTCGCTTTCTTGTCCTGCTGGCAGATAATCTAGGACTTCTGGTTCCAAGATATAAGTGCCGGTGTTGACGGTATCGGAGAAAATTTCGCTGGTGGAGGGTTTTTCTAAAAAGCGGCGGATGCGGTCTTCTTCATCGGTGATGACGACGCCAAATTCGATCGGATTGGGAACGCGGGTCAAAATTATAGTGGCTTTTGACTGTCGGCGCTTGTGAAAATGTATGGCGGCGCTAAGGTCGAAGTCGGTGATACTGTCGCCGCTAATAACTAAAAAGGTTCTATCTAAGAGTTCGGCAATATTTTTGACGCAGCCTGCTGTACCCAAGGGCTGGTCTTCTTCGACAGCATAGGTCATCTGCACGCCAAAGTCACTGCCGTCGTGGAAGTAGTCGCGAATGGCGTCAGGTAAGTAGTGCAGAGTGGCAATTACTTCTGTGATGTGATGCCGTTTGAGTAAATTGATAATATGTTCTGCGATCGGTCGATTCAGGATCGGCACCATTGGTTTTGGGAGATCGCAAGTCAGCGGTCTTAGCCTAGTTCCAGATCCGCCAGCCATCAGCACTGCCCGCATAATTACTCCTGTTTGCTCTCTTGTAGGGTCGTCACGAATTCTTGGCGTTCGGCTTCTCTCGTGGTCGCAGCGATCGTAAAAATGCCTGTTCTGGCGTCTGTATAATTGCTGCTATCCCTCCTTAATATTAAAGATTTGATAGCGACTAGGGATTGGGGGCTGGAAAAGTCAAAAGTCAGAAGTCAAAAGTTAAAAGTCAATCATAAGGATTCTTTTCCCTAACCCCTAGCCCTAGCCCGACGCGGGATATAGGGTGGGGGATTTAGCGAAGTAAGTTTGCCGCAACAGGACTTACGCAAAAACCAAGGTTTTTGCCCCCCGACCCCCCAAATCTGGGGTGAGAAGAGTCTTCCCCCAAATTTGGGGGGCTAGGGGGGCGATTAAGTAAGTTTGCAGCAAGACAAGAACTGCCTGAGCGCCCATAATTGAAATTAAGTGGGTATCCGCTGGAAGGAGATTTTATGGTTAAGTTAGTTGTCATAGCATTGCTGGTGGCTTACGTAGGGGGCGTCTGGAAGTTCTGGACTGGGTTTGAGAGGACGAATTTCAACCGCAATTTGCCTACTAGACTTTCTATGTCGGTGTTGTGGCCTGTTTTGCTGGTTAATAGGTCGTTTCGTAAGAACTTTACTAAAGTTCTCAAGGGTTAACATCTTATTGGCAGAGTGGGCTGTTGCAGTACCAAGCAGAATCTAGTGGGCGATTGTGGCTGATCGGTGGAACGACCGAAAGTTCACAACTGGCGGCTGCTCTAGCGCAAGCCCAGCTGCCTTGTACGATTTCTGTGGCTACGGAAACCGCGCGATCGCTCTATCCCGATGTGCCTCTGTTGCGTGTCTGGGTGGGGCGTATGGACGCGGCTCAAATTGGGCAATTTTTGCAAGAACAGAAAATTGTGGCGGTTCTGGACGCTTCTCACCCTTATGCAGTGGAGATTTCCGAGAATGCGATCGCCGCTTCTACCCAATTGCAAATTCCTTACTTGCGCTACGAACGTCCGCGCCTGGAGCGGGGCAGAGGGGCAGAGGGGCAGAGGGGCAGAGGGGCAGAGGAGCAGAGGAGCAGAGGGGCAGAGGGGCAGAGGGGCAGAGGAGATTTATCAATCCAAAATCCTAAAATTATTCACTTAGATAGTTTTGCTACTCTTGTGGCTGGGGAATATCTGGAAGGACACCGAGTGCTGTTGACTGTGGGATATAAAGCTTTGCCTCTGTTTCGTCCTTGGCAAGAGCGATCGACTTTATTTGCTAGGGTTTTACCTGCTAGTATTTCGATAGAAGCAGCTATAACGGCTGGGTTTACACCCGATCGATTATGTGCTATGCGTCCCCCCATTTCAGCCGATTTGGAAAAGGCTTTATGGCGTCACTGGCAAATTTCGATGGTAGTAACTAAAGCTTCTGGTGCTAGTGGTGGGGAGGATATTAAGCGAACATTGGCAGATGAATTAGGAGTATCTTTGGTGGTAATTGAGCCGCCAGTGGTTGAGTATCCACAAGTTACTAGCGATTTGTCAGAAGCGATCGAGTTTTGTCTGAAATATAGTTGAAGGTTATATCGTTTGGATTTATTTCTGCTACTTATGAACACTCTCTGGTGTAGGGGCAATTCATGAATTGCCCCTACATCTGTAGCAAACATTTAGGTAATCCATATTATATAATGTCCTGTAGCATCGATTGCTTAAAAAAATCACTCTCTTATCTGCGTTTATCTGCGTTTATCTGTCTACCCTACGGGAAGGCGAAGCGCCTACATCTGCGGTAAAATTTTAACCCCCGATGACAACAGATAATTTCCCATATCACTATTACACTAACGATGCAATCGGACACGATATTACTCATTCATCTCAAAAAGATATCGAGCTTAAAGGTCGCAACATTTCCCCAACAGTAATGATAACGTTAGGAAACGCCAAAGGTGAAACGCTCCCACTATCTGATAAAATCAACTCACTTTGATAACCATTCTGACTCGGTTCTCGAAATATATGCAGTTGCCGATTATTAACATCCAATACCCAATAATCCGCAATCCCCGACCTCGCGTAAATACCTGCTTTGAATTCGAGATCTCGACTGAGAGTTGTATCTGAAACCTCAATAATCAGATAAACTTCTGAAGGATTTGGATGATGGTCTTCATAATACATCTGATCTGGAATAACAAGAGCAATATCTGGTTCTGGTTCAGAGTAATCATCTAACTGAACTGGATCTTGTAAACGTATCAAAACCAGATCTCCTAAAAGATTCCTTAGCAAGTTTTCAGTCCGTGTAACTGCTGCGCTATGAGCTGTTCCTTTTGCTGCCATTTTGATTATCTGTCCTGCTAGTAATTCAACTCGTTCATCTGGGTTAAAAATACCAGCTTCAGCCATAAAATGATATTCTTTAGCTGTGAAAAGGCGAACATCTAAAAGCATCGTTGTCTCCTTGATTTCAAGTTTGAGATTTAAGATGGCAGATGAAAAAGTTATTTCTATCTTTCATTTTAAATCTTATACCAAATCCGGGTTAATTACCCCCTTATTTTTTAGTCCGCGTAGGCGGACTTCGTTTGTGTAGCCCCACTATGAGAGGGTGAGGGTTAAAAAGGGGGTGATAGAAACGGATTTATTATTAAATCTGCAATCTGCAATTATTCTACTTCACGTTTTGACTCATAACCCACTGCATCAAACCGGGAAATAACCGATAAGCTTCTGTTGCCAAAAATGTAGGCCCAACTACCACTTCAGACCGCTTATTTTGAACTGCATCCCAAATCGCATTGGCAATATCTTCTGGTTTACTCACCCAAGATGATTCAAGCAACTTACTCATCTGCTGACGACGCGCCTCAGTTTCCGATTCATCCCCTCCGCGAAACATAGCGCGTTCCATAAAATTACTGTTAATCACTCCAGGATGAACCGCACAGACTTGGATACCTTTGGGAAATAATTCCAAACGCAAAGATTCAGTTAACCCAGTTATTGCATATTTACTAGCACAATAGGCGGTCATTTGTGGCAGAGGCATTTTTCCACCAATAGAACCGACATTAATAATAGTTCCAGTATTTCGCTCTAAGAAATGGGGTAAAATAGCTTGAATGGCGTACACATATCCCCAGAAATTGGTATCCATAATCTTCTGCCAATCACTCAGAGAAGTTTTCTCCATTGGCGCAGTCAGACAAATGCCTGCGTTGTTAATCAAAATATCGATATTTCCGAAAGTTTGCAGCGCTTTATTTACCAGGGTTTGTACTTGCTGAAAATCTCCCATAT
Source organism: Argonema galeatum A003/A1 (assembly GCF_023333595.1). Classification (GTDB taxonomy): domain Bacteria; phylum Cyanobacteriota; class Cyanobacteriia; order Cyanobacteriales; family Aerosakkonemataceae; genus Argonema; species Argonema galeatum. Next base: position 6,084 of record NZ_JAIQZM010000009.1, on the reverse strand, counting down.
CGGTAGAAATAGCTAAAGCAGAACGACCGAGGGATTGTATTTCCTGCGCTACAGTTTCTAATCTATCTGGTTGACGTGCTGCTAGAACAACATCGTAACCATTACGCGCAAATAAGAGTGCTGTTGCTTTGCCACTTCCTTGAGAAGCACCAGTGATGAGAACAGTTTTAGCCATAATATCATGTCCTTACGCATCGGTTACCTAAAAAATTCCTGTGCCTATTCTTATCCGCGTTAATCTGCGTTAATCTGCCTACATCTGCGGTAAAATTTTAACCAACGATAACAACAGACAATTTGACGATATCACTCATGTACTAACAATGCAACCGGACACGATATAATTTTGGATTTTAAAGATTTTTAACCACAGATGAACACAGATAATTTTAATTTTCTTTCACTGTGTGTGATGATTGTTTGGATGGAATATTAGTATGCTAACGCGATTCCATCAGCGCGTGGTTCGGAAGCTGCAAAAAAAACTTTCTCTGGCCGCAAAATAATCTGACCTTTACCAAATAATCCCACATCTTTACTCACGCGAATTTCATGTCCTCGTTCCATAAGTTCTTGCGCTATATTTTGAGAAACTGCCTCCTCTAAAAGTACTGTTTTTCCAGATACAAAATGCCATCTGGGAGCATCTAATGCTGCTTGGGGATTCATCCCATAATCTACCATATTTACTATTACTTGCAGATGTCCTTGGGGTTGCATTTGCCCTCCCATGACGCCAAATGGCCCTAACGGTTTGCCATCTTTGGTGATAAATCCAGGGATAATTGTATGAAAAGGACGTTTTCCCCCTGCTATTTGGTTGGGATGTCCTGACTCTAAGGTGAAACCCACTCCTCGGTTATGCAGTGCAATTCCAGTGTTGGGAACGAGTATTCCACTACCAAAACCCATAAAGTTAGATTGGATGAAAGAAACCATCAATTCGCCATCTGCTGCTGCTAGATAGACGGTTCCACCTTTGGGTATACCATGTTCGGCAAGAGGAATAACATTGTCGCTAATTAGATTTCTACGTTCGGCTGCATAATCTTTATTTAAAAGATGTTCAACTGGCATTTCCATAAAGCGGGAGTCGGCAATATAACGATGGGTGTCGGCAAATGCCAGCTTCATCGCTTCGATTTGTAGATGATAGCTTTCGATTGATTCGCGGGGATATTTGGCAATATCAAAACCTTCTAATATATTGAGAGCCATTAAAGCGGCTATGCCTTGTCCGTTGGGGGGAATTTCCCAAACTGTTAAATCGCGATAATCTGTGCAAATTGGCTCTACCCATTCTGGTTGATGTGTGGTAAAATCATCTATTGTTAGGAAACCACCAGTATCGGCAGCGAAGTTAGCAATTTGTTGGGCGATTTCTCCTTGATAAAAACTTTCGCCGCGAGTGGATGCGATCGCTCTCAGCGTCCTCCCATGCAGCTCGCTTCGCCAAACTTCCCCCGCCTCTGGTGCTAAGTTTCCAGGGAAAAATACCTCTTTAAAAGGCTGAAACTCAGGACGAGTGAGGGGTAAATATATTCTTTCGGCTCTTTTCCAAGCTTGTGCCGTTACTGGCGATACGGGGAAACCTTCTTCAGCATAGCGAATTGCTGGGGCAAATAACTGCTCAAAAGGTAACTTTCCCCAACGTTCCCACAACTTTCGCCAAGCGGAAACTGCACCGGGAACAGTTACAGGCAACCATCCGGTTTCAGGCACATTATTCATTCCGGTAAATGCTTCTTGGGGAAGAGATTGGGGGCTTTTCCCAGAAGCATTTAAACCGTGCAATTTCCCATCCCAAACTAAGGCAAAAGCGTCGCCACCAATGCCGTTGGAGGTGGGTTCGACTACGGTAAGTGCGATCGCCATTGCCACCGCCGCATCTACCGCATTTCCCCCAGACATGAGCATTTCCATGCCTGCCAAAGTAGCTAGGGGTTGACTTGTCGCCACTGCACCCCGCTGTCCCATCATCACCCGCCGTCCTGAAGGATAGGGGTAGTTCAGAAGAGATGAGGGAAGGAGGGCGAAGTTGCTTCCCTGATTACTTTCCGCTATAATAGAAGGCAATTTCTTTCTCTTTGAGAGGGGCAAAGTCGGCGTCTATTAGCATTTGGTTGAGTTCTGACTGGGAAATGTGCTTAGCGCCAATGCGAACAATGCGCGATCGCATCGTATTCGATACACCGCTTCTTTGCCGTCCTGCTTCTAGTCCCATCACCTTTGTGTAAAGTTCGAGTTTGGCAAGGGGAATGGGGGAACCGTCAAAGTCCAATCCTTGGGCTATAGCTTGATCGATCGCATCTGCGCCTGTAGTTTCGGAAGCCATTGCAACATCAAAAAGAGATAACTAAGTTATTCTACCAGGATGGGCAAATCTGTATTTCGACTGATGCTGACTTTCAGCCAAAAAACAAAAATTAACGGTGAGAGAACCGATCGACTACCGAGGCGTAACTGTAATAGAAACAGATAACGGACAGGTGCGGCGCTTCCGTACTTATTACCACTCTGTTGCTTTTTTACCAGAAGGCGCAAAAATAATGAACTCAACGACAATCAGCAAACAATCCCCTGTCAGTACTGTGCCGCAGTTAGGATTAGTCTGCATTACGACATCCGACAAGGTACGCTACCGTGCTTTGACACGCAAGCGGTTGTTGCAACTAGCACCCGGAGAACAGGTGCGGGTACTGCGGGAATTGTATGCTGACAACCTGATCCGGCTGAATGCTGCGATCGCATTTTGCAACTTCCATAACATAAGCCTGTATCGCGTCACCTCTGCGCTTTTCCCTTTTGCCGATGAACCTGTTGGCGAAGGAGTACTAAGTGAATTTACGGAAAAGTTGCAACACACAGGCTCTAGCGCTAAAGAACTTGATATCCGTATCGTAATTCACCCAGATCAATTTGTGGTCTTGAGTTCCGATAAACCCGAAGTAATCGAAAACAGTATTAAGATACTCAGCACCCACGCCCGGATTTTCGATCTGCTGGGGTTGGCCCGATCGCCCTGGGCGATTATGGAAATACATGGTGGAAAGAGCGATCGCGCCGAACGTCTTATTAATGTTATCCGCAATTTACCGGAAGCAATTCGCTCCAGATTAGCATTAGAAAACGACGAATACGCCTACAGCGCCTCAGAAATTCTCGAAATTTGTCGCGCCACAGGCGTCCCGATGGTATTTGACGCTCACCACCATATTATTCAGGAAAAACTCGATAGTTACGATCATCCTAGCGTTGCCGAAATGTTAGCAGAAGCACGCACAACTTGGCCGCATCCTGAATGGCAACTCGTCCATATTTCCAATGGATGCGAATCTTTTAACGACCCGCACCACAGCGACTTGATTGCAGTAATGCCAAGTGCCTACCGCAACGCTCCTTGGATAGAAGTTGAGGCTAAGCTGAAAGAGCAAGCTATTGAGAAATTACGGCTGGAGTGGCTTGCTCAATTTTAAGCTGAAAACTCGCTCGGCTGAATGGTGCGATCGCTTTTGGCGATCGCATCCGTATAAGATCGTAAAGGGAAATATTTGCCAATTATAGGAATATAAATCTTCCTTTTGGTATACACTTGTTGATTATACTTCACACAATCAGAGACAGTGCTTTTCTGGCCCAAACTGTAAAAGCACTGTCTGCGATCGGACTGAGTATAGTTTCGGTGTGTATTCCCAACTGAAAGAGATTTATAGATTGTGAAGCAACAATTTCAAAGATTTGTCTTCGTAGCAAGTTGCACAGCCCTTACCGTTATCGGCATTTCAACTTGGAAAAAAAGCTCAGAAGCCATAACCAGCAATGCAGGAACCAAGCGCCCCAATATTGTGTTCTTGATAGCCGATGACCTGGGGTATGCCGATCTACCCATGTATGGAGGTGAAGTTCCAACCCCGAATATAGAAGCTTTGGCCAAATCGGGGATGATGTTAACTAACTTCCATACCGCACCAACCTGTTCGCCCAGCCGTGCGATGTTAATCAGCGGGGTAGACAACCACGAAAATGGGTTAGCTACTATGGACGGATTACAATCCCAGGCTCAGAAAGGTCAGCCCGGATACGAAGGGTATCTCAACAACCGAGTTGTCCCCCTACCCCAACTCTTGAAAGAGGCGGGCTACCACACCTATATGGTAGGTAAGTGGCATTTGGGGGAAGAGCCAGGATATCGTCCTTCCGAACGAGGCTTTGAGCAATCCTTTGCGCTGATGCAAGGTGGGGGCAGTCACTTTAATCTCGTGGGAGAGGAACCAAATGCCACATCGATATTTTTCGATAATGGTAAACGAGTCACCTCTTTGCCAGCTAACCACTACTCTTCCCGGACTTATACCGACAAAGCGATTGAATACATCAATAAAAATCGCGGCGACGGCAAACCATTCTTTGTTTACACTTCCTACCAAGCGGTTCACGCCCCCTTACACGCGCCTGACGAATACATCCAAAAGTATATGGGCAAGTATGACATGGGCTGGGATAAGTTGCGGGAACAACGCTTCAATCGCCAGAAGCAGCTGGGGTTAATTCCCGACTACGTATCGTTGCCACCCAGATGGCCAATGGTGCCCGCCTGGGATAGTTTGTCCCCGGAGGAAAGGCGCTTTAATTCTAAAAAAATGGCAATCTATGGGGGGATGCTAAACGCTCTAGACGATAACATAGGCAGACTGGTTACCCACTTAAAACAGATTGGTGAATATGACAATACAGTCTTCGTCTTTCTGTCGGACAATGGTGGTTCTGGTCTAGACTTTGTAAACGCAACAAATGGCAAAGAATCTCCTTCTCCTGAGTTCCAGGAATGGTTTAAGAAGGTAGGAATGAACAACAGCTATGAGAATATAGGAAGAGTTAACTCCTACGTTTCTCTAGGTATAAATTGGGCGCAACCATCAACAACACCTTTACTATGGAGTAAGGCAAGACACTCTGAAGGCGGGGTTCGCGTACCAGCATTCATTTCATATCCTGGTGGTGGCGTGATGTCGGGACGCAAAAGTGATGCCTTTACCCGCGAAGTAGACATTGTGCCCACCGTGCTAAATTACGCAGGGGTGAATCCTCCGGGAAATACTTACCAAGGTCGTCCCGTTGTTCCCTTGGAAGGCCGTTCTCTACGTCCTTTCCTAGAAGGCAAATCAGCGCAGGTATATGGTCAGACCGATCCGATTGTACAAGAAGTTTTCGGCACTAGCAACAAGTTTGTGGTTTTAGGAGACTGGAAAATTCTTCAACTAAATCAACCCTGGGGGGATAATACCTGGAAACTTTATAATCTTCGGATAGACCCCAGAGAATTGAACGATCTGTCGCAAGTTTATCCAGATCAGTTGAAAAAGATGGTGGCCATATACGATCGGTACGCAAAAGATATGCGAATCGTACCAGGCGATCCTGAATCTGGATACTAGCTGGTCAAATATGCGGTCGTAGGGGCACGGCGTCATCAATATGTCGGTTATACCAAGATTTTAATTATGCCGTGCCCCTACAATCATGTTCATTTATGGAACATTAGTCAATTATGCTGTAGGGGCACGGCATAAATAAACTGAACACTCAGAAACCGGGTTTCTAAGGGCGCGGCAGTTTTACGTTTAATTATGCCCACCTACTTATAATATTTTCAAATTCCTTGAATCCACTCCCGCACTTCGTATTCCGTCCAGATGCCGTTTTGCCAATATGGATCGGCTTCAATCAACTGGCGGACGGTAGCTTCGTCTGGTGCTTCGTAAATACCGAAGACTTTGGTCAAATCCTTGGTGGGGCCGATCGTAATCAGGACACCAGATTGTTTTTGGACGGCAAGTCCATCTAAATGAGCTTGGCGGTAAGGTGCTCGTTTTTCTAGGACATCCTCGCAATAACTTCCCCACAACACATACTTAGGCATAGGCCGATTTTGGATGAAAGGATTTTAGATTTTGGATTTTAGATTTTGGATTTTGGATTATACCAAATCCGCTTGCCTAGACGACTAATACCAAATCCGCAACGATTACCCCCTTTATGTCTCTAGGCTGTAGAGACGTTTCATGAAACGTCTCTACAATGTTT
>NZ_JAIQZM010000008.1:100369-212790 GCF_023333595.1 Argonema galeatum A003/A1 | reverse complement strand
TGAAGCAGGAAGTAAACGCTGAACCTATTTGACAGCTAGAGTTGTTTGGGTAGGTTTAGGTAAGTTTTATGTAGCGGTATTGCGAGATATCAGCAGGTCAAGGCGAGGAATCGGCGGGTGTTGCACCAAGTCGTGGCGACCAAAAATCACGCAGCGCCGCAAGTCCTTGGAGAAGATATATTCGTCTCTAGCCGAAACGTCGAAGTACTTGAGCCGCAATTCTTCGGGAACATCTCGCACAGCCTTAGCTGAATAGGTGGCTTGACGACCCTGTGCTAGTGCTTCTTCGTCTAAATCGGTTGCATAAATTTTCACCCGCGTTCGGAATGCTTCCATCCCTAAAGCTTCTGCTAGTACGATCGCAATTGTGTAGGCTTCTTCTCCAGTGGCGCAGCCAGCACTCCACACCCGGATCGGGTCGTTCTCCCCCTTGCTAGCGATAATACAGGGGATAATCTCGTCAGCCACAACTTGCCAAGCTGGTCGATCGCGAAAAAACGACGTGACGTTGATTAAAAGTGCATCGAATAAGTAGTTGAGTTCGCTAGGATATACCTGCAAATAGTCCAGATAGTCGCTAAAATAGTTGATTTCCACCCGTTGCATCCGCTTTTTCATCAGACGCATCAAACTGGGACGTTTATAACCTGTAAAATCGAACCGGCGACTGCTTTTAAGATACTGTAACAACGCTTCAAAATCATCGTTCTTATCAGCACTACACATTTTTTTATATTCCTCTGCATTGCTAAAGTTTTTATGGCGTTCCCTATTTCGTATAGTGCCAGAACCTAATAGATACAGCCAGTCTGGATAGCATTAGCTGGCATACCGAAAAATTGGGAGGTAGCTTCATCTTGAGCAATTGATATATTTTGCATGACTAAGATTGCTGTCGGAAAAGCACAGCACTAAAGTTGACTAACTGCTAATTAAGCATATAATAGATATAATTTTAGCGCCATCTAAGACTTTTTTTATACTTAAAGATATAGATAATTTATCCGAAAAGCTGTTATCTTCAAATAGCTCTCTATTTCTAGTACCTAATACAGGCGTCTATTGTGGGTGAGATTAAACTTTGAGAAGCGCCGGGAGTAAAGGTTGTAGACCTGGCTCTGGGAACGAAAAGCCAACAACTTAGACTAAGTGGTTGGCTTTGGTTCCAAAGGCTAGGGCCTACAAATAGATTAGCTAAAGTTATCATACCTTTGTGCAGGAGAGCCAGCAAAGTTTTCCTATGGTATCCAAAAGAGCCCTAGAAAAAATCTTAAAAATATGGTTGGACACGACATCATAGTTATTGGAGCCTCGGCAGGCGGTGTGGAAACGCTGGGCAAACTAGCCCACGATCTATCGCCAAATCTGCCAGCTGCGATCTTTGTGGTAATTCACTTTCCAGCTTACAGCAAAAGTTTTTTGCCGGAAATCCTGAACCGCTCCAGCTGCTTGGGAGCGGCCCACGCCAAAGACGGCGAAGCGATTCAGCAGGGGCGCATCTACGTGGCACCACCCGATCATCATTTATTGGTTAAACGGGGACATATTCACCTCTCCCGTGGCCCCAGGGAGAACAACCATCGACCGGCGATCGATACGCTGTTTCGATCGGCGGCGCTGGCATATGGGCCACGGGTGATAGGTCTGGTGCTGACGGGTAGTCTCGACGATGGTACCGCAGGTTTATTGGCACTGAAGCAGCGGGGTGGGATAGCCGTTGTGCAAAGTCCCGACGAAGCCCTTTTTTCCGATATGCCGCGCAGTGCGATCGAGAACGTAGATGTTGACTATATTCTGCCACTGAGCGAAATTGCTGCCGTCTTGCTAAGCTTGGCGAAAGCGCAGGTAGAAGAAAAAGCAGATTCTCAATCCACCAATATGCAAATAGAATCTGACTTAGCTCAGATGGATGTGGAAGTTCTGCAACACAACAAAAGACCCGGAAACCCTTCTGCTTTCGCCTGTCCAGACTGCGGCGGTGTATTGTGGGAACTGGAAGACGGAAAGTTCATGCGGTTTCGGTGCCGCACGGGTCACTCCTTTACAACAAAGAGTTTGTTAGCTTCTCAACATGAAGCCTTGGAAGGTGCGCTGTGGAGTGCGCTGCGAGCTCTGGAAGAAAAATCGCAGTTGGTACATCGGATGGCTCGTCGGGCGCAAGAAAGAGGCCAAAATCTGATCTCGGCGCGTTTTGAAGCGCAGGTACAGGATGCAAAGGAAAACATCGCCCTGATCCGACAAGTCCTTATGAATCAGGAGGGTGAGGAAGAAGCTACCTCAGATCCGATCGACCCAGCATTCGATCGGATTCAAGAATCGGACAGTGCTTAGTGCAAGTGGTCAGTTGTCAGTTGTCAGTTGTCAATTGTCAATTGTCAGTTGTCAGTTGTCAGTTGTCAATTGTCAATTGTCAGTTGTCAGTTGTCAGTTGTCAGTGGTAAGAATCAAGATTTCCAGAGCAATCATTGGCAATTTTTAGTAGTGAGTTATTATAGCAACCGCCAAGGCGCTTAAGGCATTCTGAATTCCTGAAACCGTTCGGCTGAGCGCTCACGGCGAAGCCCTTGATTATAAACACTTCTTTCCCTAGCCCCTAGCCCCTAGCCCCTAGTCCCTAGCTTTGTAGGTTGGTTTTCGCTTCTCTCAACCCAACCTACAAAGCTAAATGTTACGTTTTTTGAAATAAAGTTGCCATAAAATAAAACAAATAATCGTTTCATTAGCATTAAGTTGTAGACTAACCACAACAAAAATTTTTTAATTTCACTCTATGACAGAAGAAATTTTCGACGGGCAGATTGCTGCATCGCTGCAACGGCTGGAAATGCTTTGGCAGAGGACGAACGCACTACCGAAGTCGCTAAAAAAGAATTGGCAACAAATTGAAGAAATTTCCAACCAGAATGAGGAACTACTGCTTCGGGAAAGCTTAGAAGAACTCACCTGTTCTCTGCACGAGCTACAGGTTGCCAGTGAGGAAGTGCGACAGCAGAATGAAGAGTTAATCGCCACCCGTCTGGAGGTAGAAGCCGAACGTCAGCGTTATCAGGAAATGTTTGAGTTTGCCCCCGATGCTTACCTGGTAACCAACCCAGAAGGGGTGATTTGGGAAGCTAACTTCTTAGCAGGAAAGCTGTTAAATGTCAATTGCGATCGCTTAATCGGCAAACCGCTCGTCGTTTTTGTGTCAGAGTCAGCTCGCCGTGACTTCCGCACCCAACTGTTTCGGCTGCAAAAGGGCCAAGAATGTAGAGATTGGGAAGTGCAGATTCAACCCCGCAAAGGAGAACTTTTTCCAGCTGCTTGCACGGTGGTGCCAGTACTGAATTCTTCCAGGCAGGTAGTAAGTTTGCGCTGGCAATTGCGAGACATCACCAAACACAAGCAGGCAGAAACGGAAATCAATAAGGCTCTGGCAAAACAAAAAGAACTTAACGATATGAAAGCCAGCTTTGTCTCTGCAATTTCCCAAGAATTCCGCACTCCGCTCACGAATATCATCGCTTCCGCCGAATTAATCAAAATTTACGCCGATAGATGGAGTAACGAGAAAAAAAATCAGCATCTAGAGTGCATTCAATCAGCCGTCAAACAGACAAACCAACTGTTGAACGACATATTGCTTGTTTCTGGAACCGAAGGTGACAAATTACAATTCAAACCAGCACTCCTAGATCTAGAAAAGTTCTGCCGCGAATTGGCCGAAGAAATGCAGTCCGGTGCAGGCAAACAAAATACTATAATTTTCTCGGTTCAAGGTAAAGGCACTTCAGCTTGCTTGGACGGAAAACTGCTGTCGTCAATCCTCACAAATTTGATCTCAAATGCGCTCAAATATTCCCCTCAAGGCGGGAATATTCAATTTGACTTGATTTGCGAACATAGCGAAGCGATTTTTCGAGTTAAAGACGAAGGCATTGGCATTCCTTTAGAAGATCGGTCGAAACTATTCGATTCATTCCAGCGGGGTAGCAATGTCGGTCATATCGATGGAATTGGATTGGGACTGTCTGTTGTTAAACAGTGTGTGGACTTCCACGGTGGCAAGATTGCCGTAGAAAGTGAAGTCGGTGTGGGGACAACGGTGACGGTGACGCTACCCTTGTACCACCGGCAATCGCAAAACGAACAAAAGTCCGATGATTAAAGTATTTATATTCGGACTGAATCGCTAAGCTAAAAGCCTGCATAGGCAGGCTTATTACTATAGCTGCTGTGACAAGCAATGTGTATATCCTCAGAAATAACTGAATATTTGTGAAAAAGATCCTTAGACAGATTTAATTTCACAAAATTTACTATTAAATATAGTTAGTTAGTTTCTATGAAAACGCCGGGGTGCAAAGCCGATCGTTGATAGAAGATCCACACCTGAATCGTTAGGCATAGAGGTCAGTAGGAATGATTAATTTAACACCTGTTAGTACGTACCATACCATCCCGATTTACCTAAAGACTCTTAACAAAGAGAAAGAAACGTGGCTCCAGTGGGCATACGAAGGCATTCAATACGGTGTTCGCGTTAGTACGGTGGGCGAGTCTTTATATAAGGCACAGCAGATGATTGATGCCATGTTGGAGTTGGAAGCAATGGGAGAAATAGCCTGATTTGCTGCCGATTTTTACTAACACAAACAGGACTTACGCAATATTCCTTCGCCCCCCAAATCTGGGGGGAATAGGAGTTTATACTCCCCAAATCGTTTCGCCCCCCTAGCCCCCCAAATCTGGGGGGAATTGGAGTTACTCCCCCCAAGCTTGAGAGGTTGGGGGGAGTTCTGCGTAAGTCCTGAAATTCTTCTGATTATGTGTAATTTATGCGACAATTTAGAAATCAGTAGTGCTTAGGTTTTATTCCAAAAGTGAGATATCGAAAAGCAAAATTCGATTTACTATCAAACCTACACGGGTATGTCAACAGGGATTTCGCTTAAATTAGAGAAGGAGTGTTAGATTAGGAGTGGAAGTGGGTAGTTAAATCTACTTAAGAGAAATGCCGATCGAGGGCGAAACCCTTTCCGGTTTTTGTTTCAATTCTGGATAGCAGCTAAAAGTTATGAGTACAGTTTTGTTGGTGGAGGATAGTGCCACCCAAAGAGAGATGATCTCAGGCTTTCTAAAAAATAAAGGTCTGAAGGTTACGGTAGCGATTGATGGTGTAGAAGCGCTAGAAAAAGTTGAGGCTAATCGTCCAGATTTAGTACTTTTGGACATTGTAATGCCCCGGATGAACGGCTATGAATTTTGCCGTCGCCTCAAATCTAATCCCAAAACCAATAAAATACCTGTGGTGATGTGTTCGTCTAAGACTAAAGAGATCGATCGCTATTGGGGTCTAAAACAAGGTGCAGATGCTTACATCGCCAAACCGTTTCATCCAGCTGAACTGGTTGAAACTCTGAAGCGACTGCTCTTAAAATAGAAAAAGCTATTTTAGGCGATATTAAAGGTTTTTGCGCCTTGGGTATCAATAGAGAGCGATCGCACTTCAGCTTTGACCCCCTCCTGCTGCCAAGCTGCTGCCATTGCCGCCGCCACACCTGATGCTGACGACGAATCTGCTAAAGCCAATAACGTTGGCCCCGCACCGCTAATTACCATGCCGAATGCACCAGATGCCAAAGCAGCTTTTTGCACCGCATCATACCCTGCAATCAGCCCTTGCCGATAAGGCTGATGGATTTTATCTTGCAAAGCAACTCGCAACCAATCGCCGCGATTAGTTTCTAACCCCCGCACCAGTAAACCCAAATGCGCCGTATTGAAAATCGCATCGGCGCGGCTGTACTCGGTTGGCAGAACCCGCCGCGCCTCTGCCGTCGAGAGTTCAAAGTCGGGAATCGCCACCACTGGCACAATATCGCCATGCCAGGGAATATCGCAGATTTCCCAACTGCGATCGCCTCCTTGCCCCCCCTTTTTAAAGGGGGGTGGGGGGGGATCTTCTGCGTTAATTAAACCAGTAGCCGCCAGACGACAACCTCCCAGTAGTGCAGGTACTACGTTGTCTGGGTGTCCTTCGATTGCGATCGCTATTTCCATCACTTCTGTCTGAGAAAGAGGTTCCCCCGCCAACACATTAGCACCAACCAACCCGCCGACAATCGCCGTTGCCGAACTACCCAAACCTCTTGCCAGCGGGACACCGAGGTTTATTTCGATTTCTACTGGTGGCGGCGTGCGATCGATATGCTGGTATAACTTTAAGAAGGATTGGTAAGCCAGATTGCTCTCATCAGTCAAAACGCGATCGGCCTCAACCCCAGTCACAGTAATATTTACAGCCGATTCAGATGAAGCGAGTCTAGAGAACTTGAACTCATTGTACAGCGTTAAAGCTGCACCGATGCAATCGAAACCCGGCCCCAAGTTAGCCGTAGTAGCTGGAACAGTAACACTAACAGTAGAAACAGCAGACATCTTTATATTTATCTGGATTTACTTAGAAGCCAAATTGATTCTGGCTTTCATATCTTTTGCCGCGAGGGCATATCCCCCATCAGCACCGTCCACCAAATGGACTTCCCGCCCCACCCCCACAGGTACAAGACAGGTCATGAGAACGCGATCGGAAACGTGAATTCCATACACTAGCTTACCTGCTTGATAGTTCTTTTCCAAATAGCTAACTAATTTTTCTCGTTGTGCCGCCTTCCCTGATATAATCATGCGTAGCAAATCGTCAAACTTTCTGTAATCAGTATTTGCAACCAAACCATTTTTACTTAATTCCAAATTTAAAGCCGCTTTCTTGGTTTGAAATCGCGTCAAGAATGAGCGAATCAACATTTTAATCTTTATTATTATAAACACGAATAACTTTTTTAAATAACTGCTGGATTGCTCCTGAATTTTTACCATACTGTATAAGTTTTTATTTTTTAAAGACAGCTTGAGATTTTCCGAAATGATTGGATGGAAATTTTCACTGTTACCATAAATTTTTTGTATTTCCTCTAATACCGCTCTATAAACCGAATTCTCTTCTTGACAACTGCTGCTAGTCGCCATAACAATCAGGCTGATGGCTTCTCCATGTGGACTAGCAATATCTTGCCAAGGACAATTTAACCCAGAGAAATCTGCTTTGTCAGGTATACCTATATTTTTGATATTGTAAATCTCAGAAGTAGCTGAGTCTTTTGTCAGTTGTGTAGCATAAGTCAGTCCGCCACCTGTAAATATACCTTGGTTATAAGTATTAGAGACTTTGAATTTAGCTATTTTTACTTCGTACTTTGCCTCCATGACAGCTGATACGGGAACGATACCCAGCCGCAAATCCATATTAAATTCCTGCTTGGCAAAATATTGCGTTCCCAGCAAAGCTTGTTTCGCTTCTACAAATAGAGATGGCGGTATCAAGATTGAAGCACCATCACCGCCAAAGATGAAGGGAACTTCACGCTTGCCAGCTATATTTAAGATAGCAATAATACAGCAAGCACCTATGAGATTAACATCTTTGTAACGTCCTGCTTCTATGGCTTTTGTAGAACCTACAATATCTGTAATCAATATGTACCAATCATCAGGTACAGGGACAAATTTTTTAGACTCAGTGATATCAATAAAATTGTTTAAAGTTGGCAAATCATTGTAAAAATTTTCGGTTGACATTTTCTGATGCCTACTTGAATGGGTTGAATCTTCGCATTGCGTTTTTTCTAGATAAATTTAGCTAATCATATCATATCCGGTAGCATCGGTTACCTAAAAAACTCGTGTTCTTATTCTTATCTGCGTTCATTTGCGTTCATCTGCCTTCATCTGCGGTAAAATTCTAACCAACGATGACAACAGACAATTTGACGATAATTTTATCAGCGTAACCCTTTCTCTCGCAACAAACCATCTGCCCAAACAGCATCTGCCTCTGACAATTTTGGTACTGGTTCCCCACTGTAATCAATTACAAAATCATAACCCGCTCTGTCATAAACACCGCCAATTAACGCCTGCAAATCTACCACTGGTTCTAAATCTCCTATTCGCAAAGGCAACGGGAAAGTGGGAATCGCATCCGGTAAATTAAAAAGGTAAAGATCCGCGTTTGGGCGACGTTTTTCCCGACTGACCAAAATTCGATAACTCCCCTGAATATTATTGCCAAAAACAGGCATAGGTTGCCCACTACGCAGTAAGTCTATCTCTACTAAATGAGTGCGACTTGCCAATACCTGTTGACGTTTTTCTTCGTATATTTCCCTTCCTTGTCCAGTGCGTTTATTAGTAGGCGAAAGCACTTCTATTACTGTCACCACCTCTTTAGTTGCTATCTCTCGCACTTCTAAATATCCTTCTCTAAATTCCATCTGCATTGGTACTGTTACCTGTAAAGGTTTCGTGAGTGGCGCTGCGACGGCAACATTAGAAGTGGGAGAGGTTGTTTGACTTGTAAAACGTTGGACGGTGACATCGGGAATACCGACTAAAAGGGAATCTTCCCCATCGATCTGATAAACCCGTTTTTCAATATCTACTATATATTTGGGAAGCAGTTGAGGAAGCAAAGCATCAGCGATCGCAACTATAAACCGATGATGAACGGCAGGCCACAATTGAGGATTTTCTAAATATGGATTCATTCCCGGAAAAGGAGAAGGCATAGACTTATTTTCCTTCAAATTATTTGCTTTTTTGTAGCAGTCATTAATCTAAACAATCAATGTCCAATTCCTCCAATAGTCTTTTTCCATGAATCACCGCCGCAATAGTTACAGTTTCACCCTGTATTCGATAAATAACTCGATAGCTATATGCAAACTGTTCCCTGATAGTTTGTTCACCAAATTCCGGTACAATGCGCCCTGCAAAAGGAAATTTGCTTAAGTTTCGAGTCGCGTCAAGTATTTTGTTAATTACTGCCGCAGCATAGGAAGTAGAATCACGCGCTATATATGCGGCGATCGCTTCTACATCTTCTAAAGCTTTGGGCGACCACACTACTTGATAAGCCATTTGCTCAAATGCCTTTCTGCTTCCTCTTGTGTTACTGTTCCTTTAGTGTCGGCTACTTCCAATCCCTGACGAACTTTCTCTAGTACATAAAGATGATATTGGACATCTTCAAGGGAACAATCATCTGGCAATTTGCTCAAGAGAGATTCGACTTTCTGTTTTGTGGTAATCATAACTTTGCTTTTAAGTCATCTATCTGTCATTTTCTAGAAGTTACCGCAGCAGGCGATCGGGCCAAAGTAAAGCAAGGTGGGCTATGCCCACCCTACTTTTTAGAAGGTGCTGTAGTTTGCGATCGCACTTTTCATCCTTTCCATCACTTCCGCCACCGGAATTTCTCCCAATTCCCCAGAAGCGCGAGTGCGAATATTCAAGCTATTCGATTCAACCTCTTTCGCTCCCACTACCGCCATTACGGGGATTTTATCTTTTTCCGCATTGCGAATTAGTTTAGCCAATCGCTCATTGCTAGCATCAGCTTCGGCGCGGATACCGAGAGATTTCATTTTCTCTGCGACCTCCTGTGCAAAAGGCAGAAACTCATTACTCACCGCCAATAATCGCGCTTGTATTGGCGCTAACCACAACGGGAAATCACCCGCATACTCCTCAATTAATATGCCAATTAGCCTTTCTAACGAGCCAAAAGGAGCGCGGTGAATCATCACCGGACGTTTCCGAATACCATCTTCTGCAACATACTCCAAATCGAACCGTTCCGGCAAGTTGTAATCTACCTGAACAGTACCCAATTGCCACTCTCTATCTAAAGCATCTTGGAAGATAAAATCCAATTTTGGGCCGTAAAATGCCGCTTCTCCAATGCCTTCAAAATAGTTCATTCCCAGCTTTTCGACAGCGCGGCGAATAGCACCTTGGGATTTTTCCCAAACTTCATCAGAACCGATATATTTATCGGAAGTTGGATCTCGGAAACTCAGTCGCGCCTTGAAGTTTTTCAGTTGCAAACTCTTGAATACCGACAGAATCAAATCCACAACATTGATGAATTCCGCATCCAGTTGTTCTGGCGTTACAAATAAGTGAGAATCATCCACTGTGAAACCGCGCACTCGCGTCAAACCACCCAATTCCCCAGATTGTTCGTAACGATAAACTGTGCCAAATTCAGCTAAGCGCATCGGCAATTCCCGATAGGAACGCAACTCGCTTTTATATATCTGAATGTGGAACGGACAATTCATCGGTTTGAGAACAAAACCTTGTTCGAGTGCGGCTGCTTCTTCGTCCTCCGCCATCAGCGGGAACATATCTTCTTTGTATTTTTGCCAGTGTCCTGAAGTTTTGAACAAATCGACTCTGGCGATATGCGGCGTCACAACTGGCAAATAACCTCGTTTGACTTGTTCCTGCTTGAGGAAATCTTCCAGAATACTTCGCAATACCGTACCTTTGGGAGTCCACAAAGGCAATCCAGGCCCAACTTCATCAGCAAAGATAAATAGTCCCAGTTCTTTACCCAGTTTGCGGTGATCTCGGCGCAGCGCTTCTTCTTTGCGTCGCTGATATTCTTCGAGCTGTTCTGGAGTTTCCCATGCTGTACCGTAAATCCGCTGCAATTGCGCTTTGCTAGAATCGCCGCGCCAGTAAGCACCAGCTAAGCTTTCCAGTTCAAATGCTTTGGGGTTCAAATCGGCGGTATTTTCAACGTGGGGGCCAGCACAGAGATCCCACCATCGATCTCCCAGGTGGTAAACGGTAATCGGTTCTTGCAAACCTTCCAAAATTTCGAGTTTGTAAGGCTCGTTAATCTCTTTAATCCGGCGAGCGGCTTCTTCGCGGCTGACTTCTTCGCGAATTACTGGCAGTTTGCGATTGATGATTTTGATCATCTCTTTTTTGATCGCCTTCAGATCTTTTTCTGTAAAAGGCTCTGGATGGTCAAAATCGTAGTAAAATCCATTTTCAATCCAAGGGCCGATCGTAACTTGCGCCTTGGGAAACAGCTTCTGCACCGCCATCGCCATCACGTGGGAAGTCGTATGACGAATCTTTTTTAAGGAATCCGATTCACTGGTGCGAGGCAGATGAATTTTAGCTGGTTGTTGTGGGGAATCAGGAGATTCTGACATAAGTGACGGCGACTTGACCATGTAACGACTATCCGGGACTTTACAAATGCCCCTCAGCCTCTATCTTAACCAGCAGAGGAGCAGAGGAGCAGAGGAGCAGAGGGGCAGAGGAGCAGAGGGGCAGAGGAGCAAAATCTTCCCCCTCTTCCCTAGCCCCTAGCCCCTAGCCTAGCTGTAACGAAATGTAAATTGATTTAAGGTTATTATTTAGATAAGTTAGTAATCTGTATTTAATTCATGCTTAACTCCAACCTGCCTGAGTCTGAGTTGCTCAAAAGCCTGTTGCAGCCGTTGTTGGAAGACTTTCAATATTGGTTTGGGCGATCGCGCGACTTACTGGAAACAAAAGAAATTTCTTTCTTGAGTCAACAGCAGCAATCCGACCTCTTGGCGCGTGTGAAGCACGCTCAGAGTGAGGTAAGCACAGTCGAGATGCTCTATAAAGCAACAGGCGGTCAAGCTGGCGTGGAAACGGCAGCGCTGATCCCGTGGCACCGCTTGGTGATGGAATGCTGGCAGGTGGGAATGCGTTTTCGCCTTGAGCAGTCTACCGAACAAAAACAGGACAAGGAGACGCAAGACTAAAACATCTAGGATCTCTGCATTCGCAGAAGCCTTGTTAATTGTCGATAAAACCCTCTTATTTACCTAAAAATCTTTCACGGCTCGCCCTATAGACTGTCTGACTCGGAGGAAAATCTCATGTTACACCTACTTTACATTTTAGCCTTTACTTTGCTTGCCTTCTTAGCCGTTGGCAATCTGATCCGCAGTTTGATAAGCATAAGCGCTGATTATAATTACAACAGTTTGTCTTCAAGTTCTCAAGCAGCTTACCGTTCAGGTTCTCGCAGACCTAAGCAGGTGCCGCACCCAGAGTTTCTGGATGCGGCTGGCAACGTAATCGATGAGCCTCTTTTGGTGATGCGATCGATCGGCGTTGAAGATGCCCGTCAACAATTAGAATCGCTTTATCAAAATCCCCCAGAAAGTTCGTCTTCTTGATCCTGCAATTCAAAGAAGTTTTTGTAGGGTGCGTTAACGCAGTGTAACGCACCAAAACTATCGGGAAATTGTGTTGACACTGTAGGCCGGAAAAATCAGCTTTCATGTTAGCAATCAAATGCTAGAAAAAGTAGAACTTCATAACTTCAAAAGTCATCGAGATACGCAACTTATTTTAGATAGTTCTCGCCTACACGCACTTGTAGGACAGAACAGTTCTGGTAAAACATCAGTCTTGCAAGCATTGCATTATCTCAGTCGGCTTGCTAATTCATCATTCGCAAATATTTTTCAGGATGAAAGAGCGCCTCAATTTATTACCACAATTGGGCGAGACAATATGTCTGTTACTGCAAGTGGTTTTTGGGGATACAAAGATCGGAAGGATTGGGAAGCTTGCTATCAATGGCAACAAAGCGTTAATCCTCCTTGGTTCCCCACAACATCATGGAAAGTCGATCGACGAGATGAGGGAAATTTGGAAGGATGGTTAAGCTCGTTAAACGAGGCTTCATATCCAATACCCCAATCCTTGAGATACGCGGTTCATCTTAAGTTAGTAGCTACTAACCTTGCTAAAGCAGCTTACAGTGATGCAATTACGCCGCGAGTAGAGTTTGATGGTTCAGGCTTAGCACCTACCTTGGACTATCTACGCGATGAAGCTCCAGATAAATTTCAATCCTTACAGGAAATGTTGCAACGGATTGTCCCAGGTGTAAGGAAAGTAGGGGTAAGGCGAGCCAAGGTTACGGTCAATCGTCAACGGTCAATCGAAGTCGATGGAAAATCTATCTCATACGAAGAAAGTCAGGAAATGGCAGGGCAAGAAGTTGTCCTAGACATGAATGCGGGCGATCGCATTCCAGCCCATGCCATTAGCGAAGGAACTATGCTCGCGCTTGGATTATTGACTGTTTTGATGAATCCCAATCAACCGAATTTAGTGTTACTAGATGATGTTGAACAGGGGCTCCATCCAAAAGCACAACGAGAATTGATTACTGTTTTTAAGGAAATTATTAAAGCCAACAACAATCTGCAAATTATTTTTTCTACCCATTCTCCCTATATTGTAGATGAACTTACTCCTTCTCAAGTCCATGTATTAAGTAACAATAATTCAGGTTTTACTCGTGGCAAAAGATTGGACGAACATCCTGATGTAGAATGGGCAAAACAAACTTTAAGCACTGGGGAATTTTGGGATGCTGAGGGAGAAGATTGGGTGGTTGTCGGAGAAATAAATGAATGAATTTATTGTAATTGTGGAAAGTAGCGCAGATGCACAAACCGCTACTAAATTAGCTGAGCGCGTTTTAGTGGATAAAGTTGAATGGTTAGAGAACGAACAGTTTCAATATTTCTTTCGGTGGAGTGGTTTAGAAGAAAATACAGAACATTCCTGTTGGAGAGATATTGGCTCTTTCGGAGTTGCTATGCTTTTGTTCACCTAAGAACATTTTTATTTCTTTTCTCCTCTCCCACTCTCCCCCTCTCCCCCTTTCCCACTCTCCCCCTCTACTCAAATAGCATAGTAAGTACGGAAGAGCCGAATTTTTCAAAAAACACGACAGATTAAAGCGGTTATCTTTATTCGCGATTTAGATAATCAACCCGAAAGAAGAGAAGGTATTGAACAAGCGCGTTCAGAACACATCAATCTCCAACCTAAATTAGAAATTGTTATTGGCACAGCCGACCGAATGCGGGAAGCCTGGGTTTTGAATGGATTTATTCCATCTAATCAAGAGGAAGAACAAATTCTAGAAGAGATAAGCACCCAATTGATGTTCGATCCTTGTAAGGAGTCACACAGACTTCGCTCTAACTCGTGGTCAGAACCCGATCGAATCAGAAATCCTAAAGTTGTTGTTGAAAAGCTAACAGGGGGCGATAGGTCACGCGAATGGCAGTGTTGGGAAGAAACGAGTCTGGAACTTCTCCGAAAAAGAGGTGTTTATACAGGGTTAACAACCTATATTCATGAAATTGAGCAACGATTGACTCCAATTATTTTATCTGAGTAGATGAGAAAATAGGAATAATTCCTATGAAACCGGATTTGATATCAGTTCTTGGGGAGAGCTTCGCCCAACGACAATGGTTAGGCCGATCGAGCGAAGCTAAGGCACAGTAGTTTACGCTTCAATTACAACGCGCAAATTCCCCCGCTTCTTGGCAACTCGGCAAGAAGTAGTCTTTTCAGTACGATCGAACTCTAGATCCAGCAGAGTTCCCCCAACTCTCAGATTGTGCAGCGATAAAGAATCGATCGACTCTGGCAAAGCCGGATCGATAATTCGCAAGCAATTATTAGCGGCGTCAGGCACCAGATTAGTGACCATTTGCAGTAACTGAAAGATGCTGCCGGTCGCCCAAGCTTGGGGTGAGCAAGCAACAGGGTATCGCACGGGAGTATTATCGCCACTACGCTCATAGCCGCAAAACAGTTCTGGCGGACGTTGATAGGGTTGATGCTGGGTCATGTCGATTAATCCCTGGAAAATTTCTAAGGCTTGATCGACCAAACCGAGACTGCGTAACCCCATCGCAGTTAGGGCATTGTCGTGGGGCCAAACAGAACCAATGTGATAGCCCATTGGATTGTAAGCTGGTGACAGACTGCTGAGAGTGCGAATACCCCAACCGTTGAACATATCGGGTGCCCGCAGTCGTTCTGCTACGCTATAAGCTTTTTCTGGGGTGAGAATACCAAGACTCAGACAGTGACCGGGATTGGAAGTAATGCTGTCAACGTGCTTACCTTCGCCATCCAGAGCTAAAGCGCAGAAACCTTCATCTTCCATCCAAAAATCGCGATTGAAACGAGTTTTCAACTCTCTGGCTTCATCTAGCCAGCGATCGGCCAAATCAATCCGCTTCTTCATTCTGGCAATTTCAGACAGACGCACTTTCGCAGCATAAACATAAGCTTGCACTTCGCACAGAGCGATCGGGCCATTTGCCTGCTGACCTTTACGATTGACAATACAATCTCCAGAATCTTTCCACCCCTGGTTGACTAAACCGCGTTGGGATCGAGAGGCGTAGGTGAGGTAACCAGTTTCTTTACAGTTGCGATCGATCCAATCCATTGCCGCTAAAGCATTAGGCCACAAACGATCCAGGGTTTCCAGGTCGGCAGTCCAAGCATAGTACTCGGCGTAGAGCATTAACCACAGGGGTGTGGCGTCCACAGTGCCGTAATAAGGCGTGTGGGGCACCTCTTTGCAGCGAGCCATTTCCCCAAAGCGAATCTCGTGCAAGATTTTGCCGTATTGCTCATCGCGCCAATCATCGTCTGTTTTACCTTGGTATTCGGCTAGAATATGGAGAGTTTCGCGCGCGATCGTGGGATTGAGCATCAAGGTTTGAGACGCCGCAATAATTGAGTCGCGCCCAAACAACGTCGAAAACCAAGGCACCCCAGCAGAAAGCGTTGAGTTCTTACCAAACGACTGCCGCAGCAAGTAAACATCCTGTTCACCACGCTCTATAGTCCGGTTAAATATGGCTTTATCGGAACGAATTCGCGTAATCTGTTGAGCCCAATTTTGCTCCTCCATGTACTCCGCTGCCCTAGCTTGCGACAGGGTAGCAGGGATATTGGGCCTGGATGTCGGTCGGTTGTTGGTAAACATCACAAGCCGATAACCCAATCTCTGGGTTTCGTGAGGCTCCATCTCTAGCTGCCAAATCGCCGTGTAACCCTTGAAAAAGTCTGGCGGACGATGATCGAAGTGGATGCGAGATTCTACGATCGAGCCATCCAGACCCTGATAAGCTAGCGTCAGCTCTTGAGTTTCTTCTTGGGCTAGTTTTCCGTCAAGGACCGATCGCAAAGCTTGCCCCCGTTTTTCCCTTGCAAAGCCCCGGACTTCAAATAAATCGACAAAATCAGCATCAAAGCTAATGCTAAGTTCAAAGCTAACAGGGCTAGTACTGTAATTAGTGATTTCTAATTCTGAAAACAGAGCCCCATTTAGCAGCAGTTCCCGCCGAATTCCCAGGGTGTCAGGTTTGAGACGATTTTCAATTTTGGGATTGGTACACAAAACAGAGAGCATAAACCCTTTATCGGCTGTGCTGTTGAGCAAAACAGGGGCTCGACCTTCTATCTGCAACTCCAGGCGACTCAGAAACCGGGTATCGCAGCAGAACAGCCCCATACTGGCGTTCACGTCATCTCTTAAATTGCACGCGATGTTGCCCAGCGTATCCGTCACCAAAAACATATCGTCATCTTTAATGGTGAGCGTCGGCTGAGGCTCATCATTCAGAACGCAAGGCCATTCTGGGATGGGCAGTTGATCTGCTGTTACAAAAGTTTTACCATCAAGCTCAAGAATATCTAGTGCCATTCCAACCAATTTTCGCTCTTCGTGTAAGGTTTTCGCAGTGTAAACTACTCCAACTAACCTAATGTATAGCAAAGTGATAAAGGCTTTAGTGCTTCGGCTTTAGTACAAACACAGTCTCATACCAAATCCGGGTTATTTACCCCCTTTATAGTGTGAAGTGTAGGGGTGAAGCATTGCGGCAATAAGTGTATTCCCAAGAGCCAAAGCCTTTCTACAGCAATGCTTCACCCAACTTATGGATAACGGGGGTTTTTATCCCGGATTTGGTATCAGTCTTGCTTTGCGCGTTTAATACTGTCCTAACCGCTTTCGTCGGTTGCGATAACTTATACCAGTTCTCCAAAATCGTGCAACAGTGGCTTGTGCCGATCGAATATAACCTCATGAGGCTAGCCGACGAGCATTGTAGCATCCTTTTGGAGAAATGGTATTAGCTATCTTTAACTTGGTTTTTTCCCAATTTTTATATTTTCGTTGTTGATGACAGTTTTGCCGTTGCAGTCGAGCGATTTTATGCAACAGTTTACGGGTAATTTTTAGTAAATACGGAAGAACCAGGATTTGTGCCAATAAAAAATTTTAATTTTTTAATTTTTACATTACTTCCTTCCCGCTAGAAGATTATCTATCATTCTTTTTCCCCTCTGCCCCTCTGCCCCTGGAGCCCCTCTGCGGCCTTATAGATATTCTTGAGAGCGGGAAAGGCGTAAGGGCTTGCCGTCAAAAATTAGACTCGATTGCAATAGTTCCCTTATCCCAATTTGTTGAGAATAAAGCGATCGCGTCCGCTAGCTTTGGCCTGGTAGAGCGCCTTATCAGCAGTATCGATCAACATTCTCGGCTCGTAGTTGGGAAGGGGAATGATACAGGCAATACCCAAACTAAGGGTGACATACTGGCTCACCTCAGACTTGGGATGCTTAATTTTCAAGGCTGCTACCTTAGCTTGGATCTCCTGCGCTACATGAACTGCACCGGCTTCAGGGCTGTTGGGCAAAATCACCGCAAATTCTTCCCCGCCGTAACGAGCCACCAAATCGCCAGCACGTTTGGCAGCGACTTGAATAGCAGCAGCAACCTGCTGCAAACATATATCTCCAGCTAGATGACCGTAAGTATCGTTGAAACCTTTGAAAAAATCCACATCGCACAAAATCAACGACAGGGGTGCTTGCTCTCGTCCCATCCGCCGCCATTCGCGATCGAGGGTTTCATCAAACCCGCGACGGTTCGCAACTTGGGTAAGGCCATCTAAGCAGGCAATCCGTCGTAACTCTTGATTTGCCGCTTCTAACTGTTTGTATAGTTGAGCTTGTTCGATTAAACGACGCACCCGCTGGCGCAGCACAGCCCAGTGAATCGGCTTAGTGATGTAGTCCGTAGCACCCACCT
This sequence comes from Argonema galeatum A003/A1, assembly GCF_023333595.1. GTDB lineage: Bacteria > Cyanobacteriota > Cyanobacteriia > Cyanobacteriales > Aerosakkonemataceae > Argonema > Argonema galeatum. The sequence goes on along the minus strand of NZ_JAIQZM010000008.1, from coordinate 194,975 downwards.
CAAAAGCTCGATCCACAGACTCGGCATCCTCTAAGCCGGTCACAATCAATACTGGCGTGGGACGATCGCGGATGTCCCAAGGTGAATCTTGTTGGCCTGACCCTTTGCCGTGTGATAGAGTTTTTTCAGAATCGTCCTCGTTCAATGATTGCAATTGGGCACAGCAAGTAAAACCATCCATTATCGGCATCATGGCATCTAGCAGCACCAGCTCCGGTTTTATGCGCTGGTAGGCATTTATTCCCTCCTGACCGTTAGTAGCTTCTACCACTCGGTATCCTTCTTTTTCCAGCGCTCGCCGCAGCAGAATTCGCATCATTTTTTCGTCATCGACGATCAGGATCAGGGGTGGTTCTGGTTGGCAGCCTCCGTTGTTCATTAAAAACCTCCAAAGGGCACCCCTTCCATGCCGCGCATGAGAGGGGAAGAATTTGGGTCAATTATGGTGGTTTGTTGGCGTAACGTGCGCCTAGCCAATTGCCACCACGATTGACGAACTATTGACATCTGAATGCCAAACTCAAACTTCCTCAGATTCTGACGGCGCTTTAGACTCAATTTTTAAGCCAGAAAGCCCCGACAGTTTTTCAGAAGGCTGCGCTTCTTCAACCAGCGGTACGATCAGGGTTAATCCCCCTGGAACGCACTCTACCTCAATAGGAGTAGTGCCGATGAGTTCACCATCAAGAACAACTTTCTGTGGTGGCTCGGTGCTTATTTTGACTTTTCTTGTCCGCAGATAACCGATATCGTCTCGCTCAGCTGCATTACCAGCAAGAGCGCTTTGGAGTAGGTGATAGGAGGCAGCGATCGCTCCTGCTACATTGATCGGTGCCACCACAGTCACATCCAAAAAACCATCATCCACAACTAGACCGGCTGGCCCTTGAGCCAAAATCGATGTGGGCGGTGCTATGTTGGCTACTGTCACGGCAGCTGCCGTAACTGTGATAATTTTGTCTTCGGTTTCAATCTCTGCTTCAAATCTTTCAAACTCTCTGAGCTGTTGTACTCCAGCTAAGATGTAGGCTAGCATTCCAAAGCGATTTTTAGCTTCTCGATCGGCTTTCTCGACCGTTTCCGCCTCAAACCCAACTCCAGCCAGTAAAACCATTGGTTTGCCGTTGCAGTAGGCAGCGTCGATCGTCTGCGTGACACCCCCCAAAATTGTTTCGCAGGCTGCTTGGATAGTGTTTGGAATCCCCAAAGCCGCAGCAAAGGCATTGGCAGTGCCCCGCGAAATTACTCCCAAAGGAATGTTTGTTCCCACTAAGGCAGCAGCGGCGGCTGAGATGGTGCCGTCACCACCAGAGACAATGACGGTTTCGACACCCCGTGCTAGAGCTTCCCCAGCCAAAGTACCTGCATCAACTTCCGGTGTCGTCAACAGAATTTCTAAGTCAATATCTGGCTCTAAGATTTCCCTGATTTGAGCCAAATCTTGGTCTGGGTCGTTTTGACCGGCAACCGGATTAAATATCAGAACAGCAGAACGGGTCATATTAAGCCGTTTAACCACTTTGTTTATCGTTTGTCGCTTTTTCTCTCTATTAGTGTAAGAAAAAAAACAACTGAGGGACTCTGGCAATATAATATAATCTAGCGAATCCCTATTACGGTTTGACTTATATCAAAGTGGAACGGAAGCCGTGCAAACCCAGTCGCTTTCTTGCGGGGAATAGCTCTATAGTGTCCTAACCTATGTGACTATGGCTATATATCCTATCCGAAAAGTAGATTTAAGAGATTTTTACAGCCCTTGGAAGGTGAGTGATACCAAATCCGGAATAAAAACCCCCGTTATCCATAAGTTGGGTGAAGCATTGCGGTAGAAAGGCTTTGGCTCTTGGGAATACACTTATTGCCGCAATGCTTCACCCCTACACTTCACACTATAAAGGGGGTAAATAACCCGGATTTGGTCTGAGGTACATAAAAACCTGGTTTCTTGAAGAAACGGGGTTTCACCGGGTGTACTTCATCCAACTGCAAACCGCTATAACCACAGATAAACACAGATGCGTAAAGCATTATGGTAATGCAAAAACCGTTTTTTAGGATTTTTCGGTATTGCTCTTCTTGGCGATCGGCTAGCTGATTACTAATATTTATTAAAGATTGAAATACAAAGAACCGAAAATGCCAGATTCTATCATGTTTAAGCAGGATGCTTTTGTCGTCCTAGAACCAAACCAACCAGAGCAATTCCTCACGCATCAAGAGTTGTTAGAAAAACTTAAGGGTATTTTGGCTCACCAACAGGATAATTTACCACCGGATTTGCAGAAATTTACATCCTTAGAGTCCCAAGCCCAATATTTGCTAGATACTTCTTGTGAGTTGGATGTTGGCCCAGGAAAGTATCTCCAGTGGTATGCCGTCCGCTTGTCCAAGTGAGGGGCTAGGGGGAAAAAGGGGCTAGGGGCTAGGGGCTAGGGGGAAGAAGGGAAGTGGGAAGAGGGGAAGTGGGAAGAGGGGAAGTGGGGGAGTGGAGAAGATTTTAGATTTTAGATAACAAAATTGAAATTAAATCTAAAATCTAAAATCTAAAATTCCCTTAGTCCCTAGCCCCTTCTTGTGGTGTCGCAATCAGAGCTAAGTCAATGCGATCGCTTTCTCGCTGGGTCAACTCAACTCGCACGCCTGGGCCAAAGAATTTTTCCATTTTCTCCTGCTTCTGTTGCCAAACTTCAAGGGGTATCTGCGGAGATTCAAATTCCAGCACCAAAGTGTAAGCACCTTCGACTTGTGTTTCTCGTATCCCTTCGATCGTTGGCCGTACTTCGTCTCTTGGGCTCAAACCTAGCTGAGATAGGGGTCTGTCAAACTGCGTATCTTGACCGTAGCTATGGCGAGTCAGGTCTTTGCGAAGCTTGTTTTGTGTTATGGTAGCTTGCTGGTTTCGCAGTTCCAGCACATCTGGAGGCGTCGGTTGAGAAAATGGTATAGGCTTGAGTTCGTTCGCCTTGAGAGCGAGTCCTCCTAGCAAAAGAGGAAACCCGTAAAAAAAACCTACCAGATTCAGCGTGGCATTATCAGCGAAATAAGCGGCGAATCCGACTACGGTTAAAATGCTACCCACAGTTAAGCCCAATGTTGCCAGCGAAGTTTGACGTAACATATTGATTAGATAGTTGAATCAGCAATCCTTATTATTTTCTATGGATATGTCACTGGATGAAGCTTGGGTTTGGGTAGGCGCGATGGGAGTGCGTGCCTCTGTAGGCTTATAGCCCTAGCGTGCAGGGATTCGCCACCTTTTATTAAATCGTGGGGGTTTGGGGGAGGATGTCAATCTTAAGTGTGGGCTTAAACATGACGGCAGACGGAAACCAGAATGGCACTCAAGAGCGTGCCCTACTAGAGCAGATTAACTCGCTCAAGCGGGAGGATGAAACGCTGTATAACATCTTAGCTGTAGATGTTTGGGCTCTAGCCAAGACTATGGATGAGTTTCAACCTGGGTTTTGGGCTGCCTTTATGAAAAATCGGGAGAAGGCGCTCAAGCGATTTATTGCTGAATCGGTTAAGAATAAGCATACAGATAGCGATCGGCCCCCTTTTCTGCGGTAGGGGCGGGTTTTAGCAGCAGCTATTCAATTCCAACAGATGCGATCTCTAATCTCAATTAAACTTGAGGTGTGAGTAAGCGAAAAATAAAGATGATGGAGCCAGAGACAATTAAAGAACGGATTTCCTTGATTGAAAGCAAACGCGAGGCTTTGTTACGGCTGTTAGAGCAACCAGACCTGGGCACTCTGAGAATTGATGTCAACCAGGCATTGGAGGAAATTGACGATCTGATTGAGGAGTTTAAAAGAACTTTTCCAGAAGCTGAAGCAAGTTAATATCTCGGCTGTGCCTGGTTACTCTATCAAGCGTTAGGGAAATTCACTAATGCTGCCACTCCGGTGACCTAGTTCTTTGACTAGCTCGATCAGATCGTGAGTGGCTGCTTCTTTGCTGCAAAAGGCATCAACGCTTGCCTTCGGGTTCATGGCGGCAGCTTGTTGCTGTTCCACTGCTGAGTAAGCGATGATTTGCGCTTGGGGATATATATTTTTGATGCAGCTAGAGGCACTCCAACCGTCCATGACCGGCATCTGCAAATCGAGAATGACGACATCAGGGTGGTAGCGTTCAACCATTCTAATGGCCTCTAGGCCGTTACAGGCTAAGCCAACCAGCTCGATATTCTTTTGGTTAGAAAGGGCAAACTTCAGGCTCAGCCGAGTGAGTTCGTGATCGTCAACCACTAGGACTTTTAGAGTAGAACTATCACAACAGGACAACATTACGACCTCAGATGCTTAGGAACTGTTAAATGTAGCTTCACTTTAAGCTTGCTGAGTGCTGTTTTTCATCTATCATTTGAGCTAGTCAATAAAATTGATTGGGCACTTAATCCCTTAAACTTCTATCGAACTGTAATACAAAGACATAATTCTTAAGAAATACTTAGTGTAACAATACTTGAGTTTAAAATTCAGTCTCTTCAGTGAAATATCGGTCAATTTCAGATTATCCGCGAGGGAGGGCTTGTTTCTGCGTATATTCACTGATATTTTGCAGCCTAGATTTTTTTATAAACGAATTCGCGATCGCTTAATCATGAAGAGGGAAAAGCTCTTCATTTATAGCAACCGATGAGTCAGTTAGGACGTTCTTAATCCCTGAAACCCTTGATTATAGACCCTTCTTCCCCACGCCCGTAGCTATATCTCTCTTCCCATCTTCCTATTTCCCGATCCCCGCCAAACCCGGACAAAAGCGAAAGTTTGAATTAAGCTAGACCAGCTGAGTTAAGCGCCATTTCCATCAAAATCGTTTGTGCATTTTGCTCTCTGCCGTTGTCAGCCGGACGCCGTTGGATGTAATTGCCATCTGGCTGTAATTCCCAAGCTTTGCGGTTATCTGCCAGCATAATTCCCAGGATTTCTTGTAAATCTTTGGCTAGATTTGTGTCTTCTACAGGTGCTAGAGCTTCCACCCGTCGATCGAGGTTGCGAGTCATCCAATCGGCACTGCCAATATAAACTTCCTCTTGACCTGCATTATGAAAATAATAAATCCGAGAGTGTTCTAAAAATCGCCCCACAATGCTGATAACGCGGATATTTTCGCTCAAATCTGGGAGTCCCGGACGCAGACAGCACATTCCGCGCACAATCAGATCGATTTGGACGCCCGCTCGCGAGGCTTCATAGAGTGTAGCAATAATTTTGGGATCGACCAAGGCATTCATTTTGGCGACAATGCGACCGGAACCACCTTTTTGGCAATGTTCTGCCTCTCGCAGGATCAGGGAAGTCATGCGATCGCGCAGATTCACTGGTGCTACCAACAGCTTACGGTAAGACCGTTGTCGGGAATAGCCAGTCAAATAATTAAACAGATCTGTAAGATCGGCCCCCAAATCTTCACGACAACTTAAAATACCCAGATCCGTATAAACACGGGCTGTCTTAGGATTGTAGTTGCCAGTGCCAATATGGACATAGCGACGAATGCGATCGTCCTCTCGACGTACTACGAGTACTACTTTAGTGTGAGTCTTTAGACCTACCAAACCGTACACCACATGAACCCCAGCTTGTTCTAGCTTGCGCGCCCAGAGGATATTGTTTTCTTCATCAAAACGAGCTTTCAGTTCTACCAATACCGCCACCTGCTTGCCATTTTCCGCCGCTGCAATCAAAGCATTGACGATCGGCGAATCTCCTGAAGTGCGGTAGAGAGTCATTTTAATCGCCAGCACATTTGGGTCGTGTGCCGCCTGGGTAATGAAACGCTGTACCGTCGCCGCAAAAGAGTAATAGGGGTGGTGTAGCAGTAAATCCGCAGCGCGAATAACGCTGAAAAAATCTTCTCCTTCTTCTGTCTCCCGCTGGAAATGGGGCCCATCGGGTTCGACAATTCGTCGCAAGCGAGGAGGTATTACGGGACTCCACACAGGGTCTTTCAAATCTGGGGCTGGTAATTCCATAAAAGACATTAAATCGCTCAGTCCCAGCAAACCCTCGATTTCATAGACATCATTTTGGTTTAAAGACAACTCCTGCATCAGCATCTTTAGCACTGGTTCGGAAGTGGTAGCTTGAATTTCCAGCCGCACCACCGATCGGCCCATCCGGCGTTTGCGAAGTTCCTGTTCTATAGCCAACAGGAGATCTTCTGCTTCATCCTCTTCCACCGCCAAATCAGCGTTGCGAGTAATTCGGAAAGGGTGACATTCCTGAATATTCATGCCAGGAAACAAAGATGCCAGATTATGGGCCATTACTTGTTCTAGGGGAACTCCTGTCCAGATTGCCAATTTGTCCTGCAATTCATCTGGCAAGCGTAAAAACCGGGGCAACACTTTGGGAACTTTTACACGCGCAAAAAATTCCTCTCCCGTTTCGGGGTCTTGAATCACCACAGCCAGATTCAGACTTAGATTGGAGATGTAGGGAAAAGGATGGCTGGGATCGACCGCCAGGGGAGTAAGTACTGGAAAAATTTGCTCTTCAAAATATTTTTGCAGGTAAGTCCGCTGTTCCTGGTTCAAGTCTATGTAGTCCAGAATATTGACTCCATGCTTGACCAGCATGGGTCGCAATTGTTGCTCGAAATGCTGATGCTGTTCGGCCACCTGGGGGCGCAGTCGGTGGCTAATTCCATCCAGTTGTTCGCTTGGCGTCCGACCATCTGGTGACAGACGACTTACCTTTGCTTCCACCTGTTGCTTCAGCGCCGCGACGCGAACCATAAAGAACTCATCTATATTTGAGCTAAAAATCGCCATGAACTTAAGACGTTCCAGGAGAGGCGTGCGAGGATCGATCGCTTCACAGAGAACTCGGCGGTTAAACTCTAACCAGCTCAATTCCCGACTGAAGTAATATTGCGGGTCGTTGAGGTTAATGGCAGTGGTAGTCTTTTTGGTTTTAGCCATGATTTTGAGTAGGAAAGAGTTAATTGGTAGTAACTCAAGTTGCTAGTTACGGGTCTAGAAGAATCATTCTGCTAATGTTCGTTATAAACATTTTTGTAGGGACACGGCATCATAAATATGTCGGTCATACAAAACATTTAATTATGCCGTGTCCCTACTACAGCTTATGTGACACGAAAAAACCCTACTCATTACCCACTACCCATCATCCCATCTGTGCCGAATACTTCATCTTCGATGCCAATCCACCATTCCCCTAAATTGCTCAAGTCTTGATGAATGTCGGCCAGCTCGTTGGTGTAGGCTTCGAGTGACAGGGTGGCGCGACGTTCTTGGAGTTTTTTGAGGCGGAGTTGCACCAGCAGCCACGGCTTTGAGATGCTGTCTGTTGCTTCGACGTACTGAGCTAGTTCTTTGCTATCCATAAGTTAATTTTCACAAAATCTGAAAATATCAATAAAGACAGCCACAATTTTAGTCCTGGCTGTCTTCGTGTGTGTTTAAGCTCAGGTAAGACTTGGGTAAAGCCTACCCAACATTTGGTTTAAGCCGCTTTGGCCATGTTTTCGGCAGCAAAGTCCCAGTTAACCAGACTATCGAGGTAGGTGGAGATGAAGTCTGGGCGCTTATTCTGGTAATCCAGATAGTAGGCGTGTTCCCAAACATCCAAAGTTAGCAGGGCAGTTTGGCCGTGGGCTAGCGGGTTTTCGGCGTTGGGAGTTTTGGTGACTTTCAGCGTCCCGTTGTCTAAGGCAAGCCAAGCCCAGCCGCTACCAAATTGGGTGGCGGCGGCGTTCTTGAATTCTTCCTTAAATTTGTCGAAGCTGCCGAAATCGGCGTCGATTTTTTCAGCTAATGCTCCGCTGGGAGTACCGCCACCGCCTGGTTTCATGGAACTCCAGAAAAAAGTGTGGTTCCAAACCTGGGCTGCGTTGTTGAATACACCGGCTTTGGATGAGTCTTTGAAGGTGGCTTTGATGATTTCTTCAAGGGACTTGTCGGCTAGTTCGGTGTTCTCGATCAGCTTGTTGAGGTTGTTCACGTAAGCAGCATGGTGCTTATCGTGATGGAACGAGAAGGTGTTGGCCGACATATACGGCTCTAGGGCGTTATCAGCGTAAGGTAATTCGGGAAGTGTAAATGCCATCGTGTTCGATCCTCTATGAGATATTTTGGTTTTAGACCTAATGCAAGTGCTAGCTTCACCAAACTCGGTAAATGGTTTGAAGTCCCCGGATTCATCCGTGGGGTCATACTCAGCACTCAGCACTTAGCACTCAGCACTACTGAACTAGCGGACTAGGGGGTTCACGCTCAGCAGTTCGAGTTACAAAACTGGTGAATCCCAAAATAATGATAGAACTTTATCCGAAAGTCGAACATCTTGCCATCTGAGGGATTTGACATCCAGAATTTTGACAGTACTCTAACTGCGATCGCGCTTATGTCCCCCGAAACGCCATCCCCCTTAAATTTGCCTCCTGATTCTCCACCCGTGAGGATTTTGATTGTGGAGGATGACCCTATGATGCAACTGGGGTTGGAACAGTCGTTAGCCGCTCATCCGCAGAAGGTCATCTTGTCGCAGACAGAGTATAGTCGAAACAGATCCACGCTCCTAACCGAACAATGAACCCCCAAAAGCCGCAACCCCTCGAAGCCTCTGGAGATAAAGCAGATCGGATTGCGTACAAACAGACGCCTGCGGATGAACTGCCAGAGCAAGAGGAAAGTAATCAAAATCTGATCTACTCGCGAGAAATAATCTTAGACTATCTCCGGCTGCGGATGTGCGAGGAAGTGTTTCATTTTGAGATCGTCGAGCAAATTAAAGTCAAAGTAAAAGACAATATCGCCACAGCACTGCGTTCCCTAAATCTAGATATAGAGAGTGGCAGCACCGAAAAGCGACAAGTTGATGTAACATTTGATGTGGAGTATCAGATAGGAGAATCCCCTAATTATAAAAATATTGTGCTGTTCCGCATTCAAATTAGTTTAATGAAATTACCCATTCAATTCACTTACGTCACGATTAATCAAATTATTGACTGCATTGAAACCTTTTTGAGTCCCGGCGATAAAGACGACGTTTGGCAACCGACGGTTGAAGATCGCATTGTGTATATGAAATGGGATAAAAAGGCCAAACCGATACCAGTGCTGGTGCTGGAACAATCAGATAAAGTACCGTTTGCTCTAGAGTAAACGATCCCGTTCTAAATATTAAATTGCTGATTTCAAATTAAAAAAATCCGCCAATATTAACTAGAAAATTATAAATAAACACGAGCCGGTAAAAGCGGGTTTATAACTTTCGCTGGTAAGCGCTGGAGCATAACAAAACTTGCCTCAAACGACTACATTTAAAATTCTTTGCGCCCACCTACTAAACCAATGCGAAAGCAACTACCTTCCAGAGATAAGCAATTAATTCACAGCCGTTTATGGCTAGCAGTTTGGTCGGGATTTTCAACTTTCGGTGCTGTCTTTGGGATCTTATGTCCTAGTAACGCGGCGAGTGGGTTTTTTTCGCTACCAGCTATTGAAGCGGCAGCAGAGGCGGAGGTTCGGTTAACCCCTCCCCCAACCCCTAAGAGCTACGGGGAGGGGAGCAATACTAATCCTCCTACTCCCCCCCCCTTCCCTAGTAGGGAAGGGGGGCTGGGGGGGTTAGGTCTGCCCGATCCGAACGCCGATGAATTGGCGCAGAATCCGCCTACACTACCGCAGAATCCGCCTATACTACCGCCAAATCCGCAACCGAATCCGAATATCGATCGCTTTTTGCAACCAGCACCGACGCCCCTACCTACCACCCCAGAAGAACAGCGTCCCGTTTTGGAGACCCCAACGCCACAAACGTCGCCAGATGCACCCCCAGTCAGGTTTCCGATTCGGAAAATCGAGGTCATCGGCAGCACCATCTTAACTCCAGATGAGATTAACGCTATTACCAAGCCTTTTGAGGGACGGGAAGTTACCTTGTCAGAACTGAGGAACCTTGCTGATGCTATCACTAAGCTTTATATCGATCGCGGCTACATTACGTCAAGAGCAGTTCTGACAGATCAAACCGTTACTGATGGTGTCGTGCAAATTCGGGTCATCGAAGGTAGCCTAGAACGGATTCAGATCGAAGGTACGCGACGCCTAAAACCGTCTTATGTCCGCAGCCGCGTGCGACTGGGAGTTGGTACGCCCCTAAATACCAATCACCTAGAAGATCGACTCAGACTGCTGCGCCTTAATCCTCTATTTGAAAATGTGGAAGCGAGTTTGCGAGCTGGAAGCGAGTTGGGTAAGAGTATTCTTGTCGTTCGCATTACTGAGGCTGACCCTTTTGAAAGTAACTTTAGTATTGACAATTACTCTACACCTAGCGTGGGTTCGGAACGATTGGGTGTTAATCTCCGCTATCGCAATATTACTGGCTTTGGGGATGAAGTTGCTGCCTCTTATTACCGTTCGACGACAGGAGGTTCTAATGCTTTTGATTTAACTTATAGCGTTCCGCTCAATGCCACGGACGGCACTCTGCAACTGAGAGCTTCACCGAATTTCTACGAAATCACCCAACCACCTTTTAGTAGGTTCGATATTCGGGGTGAATCTAGTCTTTATGAAGTTAGTTTCCGTCAACCGCTGATTCGATCGCCTCGCCAAGAATTTGCCCTATCAGTTGGCTTTAGCCGTCGAGAAAGTCAGACATTTCTTGGCGGTGAGCCAACACCTTTTGGTGCGGGGCCAGATGAAGAAGGTAGGAGCCGTACTAGCGTAATTAACTTTCAGCAGGAATATATTCGTCGGGATCTACAGGGAGCGACTGCATTGCGATCGCAATTTAGTCTCGGCACCGGCTTACTTGACGCGACTATCAATCCCGAACCAGTTCCAGACGGACGCTTCTTCAGTTGGCTCGGTCAGGTGCAGCGCGTTCAACGCATCAGTAAGGATAATTTGCTGATTATACAGGGAGATGTGCAACTGACACCGAATAGTTTACTCTCCTCCCAACAATTTGCGATCGGTGGCGGTCAATCATTGCGGGGCTACCGGCAAAATATTCGTGCAGGTGATAATGGCTTCAGGTTATCAGTAGAAGATCGCTTTACCTTGGAGCGGGGTAAAGATGGTTTGCCACTTTTTCAACTAGCACCATTTATTGATGTGGGAACAGTCTGGAATCAGCCGGATAATCCGAACATAATCACAGGTCAAAGATTTTTAGCTGGCGCAGGTATGGGGTTATTGTGGCAGCCAGTTCCTGGGTTGAATTTGCGAATTGACTACGCACTGCCGCTAATTGGGATAAGCGATCAAGGCGACAACGCCCAAGACAGGGGTTTTTACTTCCGTGTTGTTTATCAACCATAGTAACTCAAGTTGCTATTTAGGTACGTTGTTGCGCTTTAGCGCTCTTTGAGCGCTAAAGCGCAACAACGTACCTGGGAATGAGTTCTTGGAGGGCTTTGCCTCCTACTCAGAGGCAGAGCCTTCAGGGGGCGACAGCTAGGCTAAAGCGGTTGCTGGATAAGGATTATAGCTTGGCTTTTAACGAAGTTCCTGACAACGTTCAAAATAAATTTTAGCGACGCGATCGCCCTGATTCTGATGCCAACACTCTGCAAACAGCCGCGCCGCTTCAGCTAACCTCCCTTCCGAGTAAATCCTCAAAGCTTCGGAAAATAATGGCAGTGTAGCTAACTTGCCCGCTTTGATTTCTGGCGGATCAGCATCAAACACCTCATAAACCGTTACTAATTCCGATTTTCCCTTGACTTTTACCGTGTCGAGGGTGCGGATGGCGTACTGGGATGGATTTTCTAAACGCGAGTAAGTTTCCTGAGTGATTAACAGCGACACCCCATAATTTTTCGTCAACCCCTCCACGCGAGAAGCTAAATTAACCGCATCGCTGATTACCGTACCCTCCATGCGATTTTGACCACCCACCGTTCCCAGCATCAAAGTTCCAGTATTAATGCCAATCCCAATCTGAATCGGTGCATAGCCAGAATTAGTGCGGTGTTGGTTATATTCAACGAGGCGGTTAAGCATGGCAATTCCCGCTTTCACCGCATTATCCGCCTCGCCGCTAAACAGCGCCATAATTGCATCGCCAATATATTTATCAATAAACCCCTTATTTTCATTAATGACGGGTTCCATGCGACTGAGATAGGAATTGATAAATCTGAAATTATCCTCCGGCGTCATCCTTTCTGAAAGTGTAGTGAAATCGCGAATGTCGGAAAATAGCACTGACATCTCTAATTGCACTTGGTCGCCCAATTTCACATCAATAATGCTTGATTTCTTTAAAAAATGGAGGAATTGATTCGGGACAAAACGCTCGTAAGCTTTGTTGAGTTGAGCCAGCCTCGTTTCATTTTCGCGGACTTCTGTATAAAGCTTAGAATTTTGAATAGAAATCGCCGCCTGTCCAGATAATACTTTTAAGAGGTCTACTCTTTCTGGGGTAAAAGATCCTGCGGTTAAATTATTTTCCAGATAAACAATACTAACGAGTTGAGATTGGTTAATCAGCGGCACGCAGAGAATTGATTTGGGCTGATTCTTTTGGATATAGGGGTCGTTAGTAAATTGTCCCTCTCGAACAGCATCATCTAATACCACACTTTCTTGAGTGCGAGCCACATAATTAACAATTGCGGAGGAAATTTCTTGACAGTTCTCAACGGGGATTGACTGCAACACAGTGACGAGATCGTCATCTATTTTCCCTTCAGCTTCAATTAACAGCTTTCCCTGGCTTGGCAAAATCAGAGAGCCTCGTTGCGCCCCCGCATTTTCCATCAATATTTTCATCAAGCTAGACAGTAACTTATCTAGCAATATTTCGCCAGAGATCGCCTGGGAAGCTTTCGTTACTGTGGCGATATCTAGATTACTATCCGAACCCGTGGTGGTCACTGATACTGTAGTTTTAGTGTTTTTTCTTCCCGGTTGAATTGGTTTTAATAACTGGGGATATCGCGTTTCTAAATCTTTTACCTTAGCAGTTGCTCCCCATTGGATATAACAATAATACGCCTCAATCATGTAGGTTTGAGCAATTTTTTCTTTACCCCATTCTAGGTAAAATTTTGCTGCTAGTTCATTAGCTAGTGCTTCTTCGTTGAGGAATTGATTTTCTTTGGCTCCAGAAATGGCGCGATCGTACATTTCAATCGCCTCGACTTTATTACCCAAAACCCGATGTTTTTCGGCCTCAACCAAATCCCATTTATGCAGATAATTCATCGGAGCATTTTGCGCCCACTGTTGTAAAGTGGTTTGATGTGTTTGTACCTGAGCGAGAATTTCTACTTGCTCAATTTCTAGCTGTGTGGGAAATAGCGCCAAGTGTGTTAGTGCGGCATAGAAATGGAAAATGGGAAAATAAACAGTTCCCGATAATGCCATCAAATACGGCTTGACTTGGCAAATATGGTTTAAGGCAGCCGGATAATTGCCCCAGAAGTAGGCAAGCAGCAGTTTGTAAATGTAGACAACAGCGATCGCCGTTAGGTCATTTTTCTGATGGTACTTAGGAATCATCACCGTTTCATCGTACGCAGAGCCGATTAAGCAATCAGACCGGATATCAGCTTCCCTCAAGTTCCACACCATCTGCTGCTTCATATCCAAATAAACCTGAGCCGAATATTGCTTCACCTGAGACAAGGCGGCGCTGTAACCTGCTAGTTCCGGTTCCCATTTGTCTAGTTCTACGCCCCCAAAAAAGTTGGCATCAAAGTAAATACTTATGCTGTAGCCAGCCAATAGAAAGTCGCCAGTTTCCATACCTGCCGTAAAGCCATCTTTCAGCGTCGGTATCGTTGCTAAGAGAGCTTCTTGATGATGCTGAATCCAGCCACAAAACAAAAGGAGAATTTTAGACTTGAATTCTCGCACATTGAACCTCTCCAGTAATGAGAGTGCCAATTGCTCAAAGCCATAGCCTGTTTCGACCTCTCCCAAAAAGGCACACAACACCATCCCGTGAAAGGCATACCCCACCGTCGATGCGGGTGTGTTGCCATACTGGAGCGATAAACTCACCATCGTGGAGCTAAGGAGGGGCAATAAACCGGGCATCCCCGCAAAAATGGGTGCAAATAACATTCCTAACAGTTGCATGGCTGCCTGAGTCTGGGGATTTGTCATTACAGGCAGATCGACGAGTTCTTCAATCTTTCTACCGCTTAGTTGACTCTTCAGGGCTTGTAGCCCTTTACCAATCAAGGCTTCATCAGGTACTGTGGGTAGTTCAACTCCCAATTGCAAGAGTGCATCTCTTGCTACTGCGATCGCCTCCAACATCTTGTTCTGGGCTGTCTGGGCGACGATTAAAATTTTGTAAATTTTGATTTTGTCTAAAATTGTCTGAGCATTCTGCAATACCTGTCCTGCCATCTGTTCCATAACCTCAAGGTCAGCATTCAAATAGGCGGCTTCGGTAGCAGCAACATAGAGATTTAATGTCAATTCATATTGACTTTGCCAGCAGTTGAGGGTTAGTAATTCAATCCCTGTTTGCAAATAGGCTTTTGCCGCTATGTAGGCAGTAGAACTTCTTGCTTTCCGTCCGGCTTGTAAGTTGAGTTGGGCTAAAGTTTCCCTCTCTCTTGGTTGGGCGATTAACTCAATTCCGCGATTCAAATGCCCAACAATATCAAATAATTTTTCTTCTCTTTCTATCTCCGATAAGTTTTTTAGAAGTAACTGTCCGATTTTGAAATGAGTCGCTTGTTTTTGGTCATTAGGAATTAGTGAATAAGCGGCTTGCTGGACGCGATCGTGCAGGAACTTATAAATTGGATTAGCGACATAATTAGTAAGCGATTGAGCATCTATTTGAATAAAATTATAGCCTTCTGTAATAGGTAAAATAAGTCCTTCTTGCAAAGCTTTCCACAATGCTGATGCCGTTGGTTCTGGTAATTCTTCGTTGACTATTGCCAATGTATCTAAATCAAACTGCGCCCCAATGCAAGCCGCCAACTTGAGAACATCCTGAGTTTCTTTAGGCAACTTCTGCAATTGCACCGCCATAAACTCCACCACATCCGAGGCATCGGCAAATGTAACTTGATCAATATCGCACTGCCAATGCCGTAGATTCCAGTCAAAGCTAATTTGACCATCTTCATACAACGACTTGAGGAATTGAGTAGAGAAAAAGGGATTTCCTTTGGCTTTTTGATAAACCAATTCTGTCAGAGGTTGAGCAAAAGATAAATCGCAAATCAGCGTATCTGCCACCAACTGATTCAGATATCCTTGGCTCAACGGTTGCAGCGTAATCGTATTCACCACTGCCCCAGACTTCACAATCTCATTGATTGTCAACATAAACGGATGAGTAGGTGACACTTCATTATCCCGATAAGCACCCAATACTAACAGATGTCCCGTATCCTCCATCAACACTTGTAATAACTTCAAAGATGCTGAATCCGCCCACTGCAAATCGTCCAAAAACATCACTAACGGATGTTCGGCGGTGGTAAATACTTGCACAAACTTTTGCATCAGCAAATTAAACCGATTTTGTGCCGCACTCCCGGACAATTCTAGTGCCGGACTTTGAACACCAATGATGCGTTCTAACTCAGGAATTACCTCAATCAGCACTTGCCCACTCTCGCCTACGGCTGTCAGAATCAGGGTTTTCCATGTTTGTAATTGAGCATCACTTTCTGATAATAATTGCCCCATCAATTCGCGAAAAGCTTGCACAAATGCACTGAAGGGAATATTGCGTTGGAATTGGTCGTATTTGCCTTTAATAAAATAGCCACGCTGTCGGGCTATGGGCTTGTGGACTTCGTTCACTATGGCGGTTTTACCAATTCCCGAAAAGCCAGCTACCAGCATCATTTCGGCGCTACCTGTACTGACTCGTTCAAATGCAGCTAATAGATTAAAAACTTCTGTTTCCCTGCCGTAGAGTTTTTCGGGAATCAGGAAACGGTCGGTAATATCCCGCGTTCCCAAGGCAAATTCTTCTATGCTATCGGTTTCTTGTAATTGAACCAGACACATTTCTAAATCCTGCTTGATTCCCCAGGCTGTTTGATAGCGGTTTTCGGCATTCTTCGCCATCAATTTACTGACGATTTGAGAGACAATTACGGGAATTTGTGTCTCTATTTCGTGGGGAGTAACTGGTTGTCTAGCAATATGACAATGAACTAGCTCTAAAGCATCTTCTGTTTCAAAAGGCAGCTTTCCTGTCAGCAATTCGTAAAAGGTGACACCGAGGGAGTAAAAGTCAGTCCGGTAATCGAGAGTGCGATTCATCCTGCCAGTTTGTTCCGGCGATATGTAAGCGAGAGTTCCTTCAAGAACTCCGGGGTTTTTCAGTATCGGTGTTTCTCTGGTTAGCTGAGTGGAAATGCCAAAGTCAATAATTTTTAATTGTTCCGTTTCTGGCTTGTAAACAATATTCGATGGATTAATATCTTTGTGGATGATGTTGGCGCTGTGAATTTGACTTAATGTGTCTGTTGCAGCTATGGCGATATGCAAAAATTCTTCTAAAGTGAACTGGCGTTGCTGCATCAATATTTTCAAGGATTCGCCGCCAAAGTCCTCTAATAATATGACGAGGGTGTTTTGATATTTTTGCAGGTCATAAACTTTGATAACGCTTGTTAAGTTTAGTGAATTGGTGATGTGATATTCGGTGCGATAGCGGGCGAGTTCTTGGGGTGTGGGATAATCTTCTTTGAGGACTTTGAGGATGATGGGTTGGTTATCTTGCTCTCGGATTGCTCGATAAACTAGGGAGTTGGCACTTTCATAGATTTGGGCTTGAACGGAAACGCCGGGAATGTTAAGCATATTTAAGTTTTTGGTGGGAAAATTAATTTAAATAATTCTTAAGGTAGATGGAATTAAGGATGTTAAATTACATCATAATAGCTGAGCTAATGGTGTGACAAGGCAGCGGAAGAGTTTTTGGAATTTGGACAAAAAAAGGATTGAATGGTAGCGATCGCTACGAAAAGTCCACAGTTTAGCTCAGACACAGGAGGCAGAGCCTCCTTTTCTGGGGCTGGTTGAACCTACCCGTGCGTGCCATTTGACCGTTGGAGATAGATTTTTCTTTTTTGCTTGTCCCGCTTCCTAGCAGGGCGTTGGGTTTCGTTACCAAAGGCCCAAGCTACGAAAGCTATGTCTTGAGCCTCGTCGCGATCTAGGCTGAGAGTGACCCTGCTTCGTTACACTGGATTTGGCGGCATATTTTTTCACATCCCCAACGTCAAAGTGGGTAATAGCAGCAGGAAAAGGGCGATCGCATTATGAAAAATTCCTCAATCCAAAAATGGATCGGGCAAGCACCCAAAAAAGGTTTGGCAGGAACTTTTGCTCTGACGGCTAGTTGGTTGATTTTGCAGAGTGTTTTGCTAGGAAGTACCCCACTCCCGGCTTCTGCTCAGCAGCAACCATCCCTGACTTATACCGATTTGCTCAAGAAGATAGATAGTGGCGAAGTCACCAAAGTTGAAATTGACCCAACCCAAAACGTTGCCAAAGTTACTTTAAAGGATAAAAAGCAGGGCACGTCTCTGGTACAGGTGAATCTATTTGCCAAAAACCCGGAGCTAATTAGCAAACTGCGATCGAAGCGAATTGACTTTGCAGAACAGGCATCTCCCGATCGCACAGGCGCTTTAAGCTTTGTGGTCAATCTACTCTTGGTGATGCTGGTAATCTCAGGATTGCTGATGATTTTGCGGAGATCTGCCAATGCTTCCAACCAAGCGATGAGCTTTGGCAAATCCCGCGCCCGCTTCCAGATGGAAGCCAAAACCGGCATCAAATTCGACGATGTTGCTGGCATCGAAGAAGCTAAAGAAGAACTCGCTGAAGTCGTCACTTTCCTCAAACAGTCAGAACGTTTCAGCGCCATTGGCGCTCGAATTCCCAAAGGAGTGCTGCTGATTGGCGCTCCGGGAACTGGCAAAACTATGCTAGCCAAAGCTATTGCCGGTGAAGCTGGCGTTCCTTTCTTCAGCATTTCCGGTTCGGAATTTGTGGAGATGTTCGTGGGAGTGGGTGCTTCCCGCGTGCGCGACTTGTTCAAAAAAGCGAAAGAAAACGCTCCTTGTCTGGTATTTATCGATGAAATTGACGCTGTTGGGCGTCAGCGGGGTACGGGCATCGGCGGCGGTAACGACGAAAGAGAACAGACTCTCAACCAGTTGCTGACGGAAATGGACGGCTTTGAAGGCAACAACGGTATTATTATCATCGCGGCTACTAACCGTCCCGATGTTCTCGATTCGGCTTTATTGCGTCCGGGACGGTTCGATCGCCAAGTGGTTGTCGATTCCCCCGATCTCAAAGGGCGTTTGGAAATTTTGAAGGTTCATGCCCGCAACAAGAAAATCGCCCCGGAAGTTTCTCTGGAAGCTGTTGCCCGCCGCACGCCGGGATTTACTGGTGCTGATTTGGCTAATTTGCTCAACGAAGCGGCAATTCTCACCGCTCGTCGGCGTAAAGAAGCTATTACTATGCTGGAAATCAACGACGCCGTTGACCGGGTTGTTGCTGGGATGGAACGGACGCCCCTGGTAGACAGCAGTAAGAAACGCTTGATTGCATATCACGAAGTCGGTCACGCGGTCGTGGGAACTCTGCTTCCCCAGCACGATCTTTTGGAGAAAGTCACTATTCTGCCTCGCGGACGAGCCCTGGGTTTAACTTGGTTTAGCCCTGGTGAGGAGTTGGGTTTGGAGTCAAAGTCTCAGCTCCTAGCTGACATCACGGCCACTCTGGGGGGGCGAGCGGCTGAGGAAGTGATTTTTGGTGAGACGGAAATCACTACCGGAGCGGGGAATGACTTGGCGGTGGTGACTTCGCGAGCTAGACATATGGTGACTCGCTTCGGGATGTCGGATTTGGGGCCAATGGCTCTGGAAAGTCAGAACAATGAGGTGTTTTTGGGCCGCGACTTTACGGCCCGATCGGAGTATTCGGAGGCAATAGCAGCTCGCATTGATGCTCAGGTGCGATCGATTGTTGACCATTGCTACACCCAAGCAAAACGGATAATTCGGGAAAATCGCACTTTGATCGATCGCTTGGTGGATTTGTTGATCGACCAAGAAACGATCGACGGCGACCAATTCCGTAAAATTGTTGCTGAATATACTCCGCTGCCTCAGCAATAGAACTAGGGACTAGGAAAGTCAAAAGTCAAAAGTCAAAAGTCAAAAGAAAAAAAGCGGCTACTCCAGCGTGGCAGAAATAACCCACCAGTTCAGAAGTAGTTAAATGCCTGATACTCAAAGGATTTTTGATTTTTGACTTTTGACTTTTGACTTTTGACTTCCGCGTAGCGGCCCTAGTTCTGTTGCCGATACATTGCCTGGAGAACTAAGCCGGGATCGATATAGGTGTTATCGTACTTCAATCCCCAGTGCAGGTGAGGGCCGGTGGTTCTTCCGGTTGTTCCGACTCGACCAATGCGGTTACCGGCGCTGATTTGCTGTCCTTCCCATATTTGGACGCCTCCTTCGGGATCGTTGAGGTAACGTCCCTGGGGTGAACTGGCGGCACGCCCTTTGAGGTGACAATAAATATGTTGCCAGTCCCCCGATTTAACTACTACTTTAGTTCCACAAAGGCGATCGTTCGCAATTTCTGCAACTTCACCGTTTGACCAACTGCGGATGTAGCTACCTGCTGGTGCTGCGATATCTATGCCGCGATGAAATCCCCAACCGGCAGAACCATCGGGATTTAAGCGATAACCGTAAGCAGATGAATAGCGTTGAAAGTTTTCCACAGGGAAGGATTTTTCTCGCAAATTCGATCGCATGATATTATCTGTAATTTCCAAGGCTTTGGCTTTTTCTGCTTGAAATCCCAATGCGAGAAATCCTACTAAACCCAAGACTACAAAAAATAGCGTAGTTCCAACACGGACTAGGCGCTTGCCAGTTTTCTTTGACGGCTTCAATTTTTGGTGTTTGGGTTCACGGCTCAACAACCAAATCAAATGACGCATTATGTTCCCTGCGCTACAAAGCGCGTTGTGAGAGCGAAAGTTTTATCGGCTGTATTCTATCTCGATCGCTCTGCTCTGATATAGTTTGTTTTGATTACATTTCATTACAAGCGATCCGAAAAATTATCTGTGGGAATCAGGGGTTAAATTTTTATCGCAGATAAACGCAGATAAGAAAGCGATTTTTTTATGTAACCGATGTTCTCGGATATGATATTATCGATCGCTTTTAATTAGGGACTTCCCCTACTCTAGCTGCGAGTATTCAATACAATTTATTTATATGGTTTGGCAATCAGTCTAATGACAGATATTAAAGTTGAGATTCAAGGGCAAGATGCCGCAGCAGCAACGGAAGCGCTGTTAGCGATTCCGGGCATATCGGGAAGTTGGGAACCGATCGCAGGTACTCGTCGGGAAACAGTTCTCGCCACCGTTGCTACTATTGTGGGGCTTGTGGGGGGAAACTCGCCCATCTGCCTTGGGAAATCTTACACGACGGCAATAGTTTTCTGGTAGAAAGACTGCATCCTGCGATCGTACCCGTCCGCTGGGTGTCGCAGCAAGCGAATATATCCTCTTCTCATACTCCCCCCTTTTTAAGGGGGGCTGGGGGGGATCTCCCCAATCGCCCCCTACAGGTGCTGTTTATGGCGTCGTCTCCCCTGGATGTCGATCCCGTGTTGGATTTTGAGAAAGAGGAAGAGCGTATACTGGAAGCGACAGCAAGACAACCGCTAGTGCTGAACGCGATCGCCAAGAGCCAGTCTCATCCATTACCACCCAGTGGATCTGCTACAGAAAACTGTAACCAAGATCCTACTTAGTGAACTGACTAAGGTTCAATCGCTAACAGTTCCTCAGCGACTAATCCTTTTTGAATGGCAACAACGGCGGCTTGAGTGCGATGCTATTTACGAATGGGTAGCAAAAGGAATGATTACGCCGTCCCGTAAGTTGGAACGGGCTATTCGAGATATGATTGTTGACTCTAGTAACGATGCGACAAAAGGTTTGTGAATTTTAACAATATATCCCTAGTCTGTTAGTCTACGAATTAATTTGTCCAGTTTGCTTAGCAAATGACTAGAAAATTTCCCATGTTGGATAACCATACTCTAGCTAGACGGTTTTTTCTCATCCATGATTTCATTCAGTCACTATCATTGATTTTATTGACTTTGTAATTAAAGAGGCTAGGTTTGTCTATGTCTATCGCGGATATTGTAGAGACAGTAAAATCAGGTGTTGTTCATATTGTGCATACTACAGTTAATGGACAGCGTGCAGCTTCGGGGACAGGATTTATAGTGGATGGTTATTTAGTAACCAATTATCATGTTGTTTTCCAAGCACCAGAGGCTTCTGTTATAGTTCTTAGAACTTTTGATAGTGAGCCTCAATGTCATTTGGATGGAATTCAATTAACTAATCACGACTTTAAAAAGAACATTGTAACGGCATCAGGAGAGAATAGTTATGATTATTGCGTTTTTGATATTCCAGAACTAAAGCAAAAACATCTATATAATTTTTCTTTTGGCGACCATAAAACCAAGCGAATAGGCGACACTATTTTATTTTTAGGCTATCCTTTTGAACACCTAAACTTGGTATGCCATGCTGGAATAATTTCATCTTTTTACAAAAGTGGAGTCGCTAATATCATACAAGTTGATGCTAGCGTTAATCCTAGCAACTCTGGCGGGCCTCTAATTGATCCAGAAACATCAGAAGTAATCGGGATAATTACACGGAAAGCAACAGGACTGACAAAAACTTTTGCTGAACTCCGTTCAGTTATTAAAAAGAATATAGAATATCTTTCAACACCAAAGGGTGGAAATATCTTATTGAGTGGCTTTGATCCAATAAATGGAATGATAGTCAATCAGTATCAAATACTAGAATTAACAAAGGAAATTGAAAGATCCGCTAATGTAGGAATTGGGTACGCTTTTTCTGTAGATCAGTTAAAAGATGAGAATATTTTTTATAAGGAATAACCATGAGTTTCATCATAACCATATCTCTTCTCCTTCCAAAATTCTAAGATGTTCGATTACAGCGGATTTGGCATCAAAAAGTTGGGTTTCACGTCCCTCGCGCCTCAACCTACATTTTAACTTTTAATTGCTAACAGTTCTTCCGCCACTAATCCTTTTTGAATGGCAACAACGGCGGCTTGAGTGCGATCGCGCACTTCTAACTTTTGCAAAATCGCGTGAACGTGAACCCGCACCGTCCCCGAAGCAATGTACAATATTTGAGCTATTTCTTGATTGCTTTTACCCGCCGCCACCAATGCCAAAATTTCTTGTTCATCGAGGGGATGTTGAGAATGCGATCGCATTTTATCAGCAATCTCTGGAATTAGACGAACGGATTGGCGATGTTCAAGGTAAGGCGGCGACGTTGCACCAACTGGCAGGTATCTATGCCAATCGAGGGGATGTAGAGGATGCGATCGTATTTTATCAGCAATCTCTGGAATTAAAGGAACGGATTGGCGATGTTCAAGGTAAGGCGATAACTTTGGGAATGCTGGGGCAACTTTTGGCTAGGCGGGGAGATTTTGACACAGCATTACCATATTTGCAGGAATCTCTGGAAATATTGCAGCGCCTCAAATCTCCAGACGCCGAAACAGTTAGAGAAATCATTGCTAGAGTGCAGCGGATGGCGGGAATTTGATACTTTAGTTTTGTACGATTCTTTTAAAGAAACCTGATATAATGCTTTTCTCAGTTCTTAACTTTAAACTAGATCTTGTATCTGCGCCCAAAGCCCGCCTGCGATTCAAATCGCAGGCTAATAGCAAAAGTCCACTGAAGTGGACTGTAAAAAGATACTGTCACGATAGGTTCTAATTTTGAACTTTCGTAGAACTTTCGTAGGTTGGGTTGAGGTAACGAAACCCAACAAAGCAATTATCTGCTGAAATAATTCTTTAGGTACGTAGTTGCGCTTTAGCGCCAAAAGAGCGCTAAAGCGCAACAACATACCTTTGCTTTAGCGCCAAAAGAGCGCTAAAGCGCAACAACATACCTTTGACTACTTCACCGATGATTCAGCCATACCGGGAAAACAAACTTTTGTACCGCCCAAACCGCAATACCCACCCGGATTTTTCGCCAGATATTGCTGATGGTAACCTTCCGCGTAGTAGAACTCAGGCGCATCAATTATCTCAGTTGTAATCTCCCCGTAATTTGATGCCTTGAGGGCTTGCTGATAGGCGTCTCGCGATGCTTCAGCCTGCTTTTTCTGGTTCTGAGAGTAAACATAAATACCCGAACGGTACTGAGTGCCAGCGTCATTACCCTGACGCATACCTTGGGTAGGATTGTGGCTTTCCCAGAAGGCTTTCAAAAGTTGTTCGTAACTGATAACTTTCGGGTCAAAAACAACCAGAAAAACTTCATTATGACCAGTCATTCCCGAACATACCTCTTGGTAAGTGGGGTTGGGTGTGACCCCGGCTGCGTAACCGACTGCGGTAGTGTAAACTCCCTCCAACTGCCAGAATTTGCGTTCAGCGCCCCAGAAACACCCCATCCCAAACATTGCAGTTTCCATTCCAGCCGGAAAGGGCGGCTTGAGGGGATTGCCGTTAACATAGTGTTTGGAGGGGACTGGCATGGTTTCTGCACGTCCCGGCAAAGCTTGTTCTGGTGTAGGTAAAGTAGCCTTTTTGCCAATTCCGAATAGTCCCATTACTTTTGACTCTGATTTTTGATAAAAGTCTTTACATTATTTAATATAACGCTTAGAAGCTGGCGATCGCACTTTGTTTAGTAAGCATCCCAATGACGGCAAATCGCCTTGCGCCCTTATTGTTGAGATCGTCGATAAGTTCCACATCAACATCAGCACTCAAACCACCATCGAACCAAGCTAAAATTGCTGGTTCGATGGTGGCTAAAAGTAGATTAAGAAATGCGGATGCTGATTTCGTGAGATTATAATAATCTTAAGTAGCAGCAAAGTGCCAAAATCTCCATCACAGGACTGATACTATTGAATAATCACATACGATATCAACAGGATATACACAGAATCGTCATATATAGCCAATACAGTGATGGTACGTGCAAAGTCATAAGTCCTGTATATAAACACAAATTCTGAAAACGCTAATAAAAAAACCTGCAAGTATGGTTAACCGCACCCAAGAAAAACAAATCGAACAAGCGATCGCCTTCTTACAGCAAGCGCTAGAAGTCGATGAACGCAGAAACGATGCTGAAGGTAAGGCAGCGAAATTGCACCAGCTGGCGCTTCTCAAAGCCAATCAGGGGAAAATCGATGAAGCGATCGCTCTTTACGAGCAATGTCAGAAAATCTACGAGCGGATCGGCGACACGGAGGGTATAGCCACAATTTTATACCAGGTAGCGACCCTGAAAGCCAACCAGGGACATTTTAAGGAAGCCATCCGTTTGTTCGAGCGATCGCTGAAACTGGCGAAAAGTATTGGCGATGAGGAGACGCAGGCGCAAACACTGCATTCGCTGGCAATGATTAAAGCCAATCAGGGACAAGTTAAGGATGCGATCGCCCTTTGTCAGCAGTCGATTGGGCTAAAAGAAAGTATAAACGATATCCAGGGTAAGGCGGCGACATTGCACCAGTTGGCGATTCTCAAAGCAAATCAGGGAGAAGTTAAAAATGCGATCGCGCTATTTCAAGAGTCCCTATCCCTCAAAGAAAGCGTCAACGATATCCACGGTAAAAGCGCCACATTGCACTGTCTAGCCGTTATATATGCTCATCACGGACAATTAGAGGAAGCAACTGACTTATATCAGCAATCTTTGGAAATCAAAGAAGGCATTGGCGATATCCAAGGTAAAGCCGCCACATTGCATCAGTTGGGCGAACTATACAAACAGCTAGGTAGAATTGAGGAGGCGATCGCTTTTTATCAACAATCCCTAGAACTCAAAGAACAAAGCGACGATATCGAGGAAAAAGCGGTAACAATGGGAATGTTAGGACAATTGTTAGCCACCCAGGGAGATTTTACGACAGCACTTGTATATTTACGGCAAACCTTAGAAATCTTCGAGCAAATTCAATCTCCCAATGCAAAAACAGTTAAGGATATTATTTCCGATCTGCGGCGGATGCAACCTAATTAGTCATAAAATAATTTTAGATTTTAGATTTTGAATTTTAAAACTTTACTTTTTTCTTTACGATTTTAAATCTGAAATCTGAAATTGTCATTAGCTTGCAACGCACCAAAAGCAGTACCGGGGAAATCAGTAAACAATCCATCGACACCGAGATTAAAAAACTGCTCATATTCCGCTTCTGGATCGTGATTGTAGTCTGGCGCTAAGTACTGCGCTTCATTGCGAAACGTATATGGATGCACCAACAAACCCACCGCATGAGCATCCTGAATTAAAGATGTTGGCTGCAACAATATCCCGTTGTCATCTGTAGGAACTATCATACGTTTATCTGGCCCAATTCCGTCAGCATATTCAGCAATTTTAGCTAATTCATCAGGGGAAGTCATATCTTTATAAGTGCGAACATCGTTTGTAATTGCCAAATCATAAGGCTTCCCGGTATTGCTGAGTAACTGGATTAGCGGCAAATTTGTCATTTTATCCAGTTGTTTGAGATTTGTCGTTTCAAAGGACTGAATGAAAATGCGATCGTCAGCTTTGTTGTATCCGTTAGCGTGGAGGATTTCAACTAAAGGTTCCTCCAGAGATAACCCAATAGCATCAAAAAAAGTCGGGTGTTTGGTTTCTGGGTAAATACCAATAGTCCGTCCTGTTTCGGCACTTTTGCGCTTAGCTAAATCGATAATTTCTTGCAGAGTGGGAATGGGAAATTGGCCGTCAAAGGCCCGATCGCGAAATGGCAGACGTTCTTTTGCCCGCAGCGTCTTAATTTCAGCTAAAGTAAAGTCTTCAGCGAACCAGCCACTTACTGTTTGCCCATCAATAAGTTTAGTAGTTTTTCGGTTGACAAACTCTGGATGTTCACCTACATTAGTAGTGCTAGATATTTCATTTTCGTGACGAGCAATTAGCACCCCATCCTTGGTCGAAACTAAGTCGGGCTCAATAAAATCAGCGCCCAAATCAATCGCTAATTCATAAGCAGCTAAAGTATGTTCAGGACGCAAACCACTTGCGCCTCGGTGGGCAATAATAATCGGACGAGATGCCGTTTCGATCATTTCACCAGCAGTCATTTTCCGCCACTTCTCTTACAGTTTCCGCGTCAAGCTTTAAGCGGACTGAAACTTCCTGAACGCTTAATCCCAGTTCCAGTAGCAAAGGCACCATTTCTAATTTAGTTTGTAGTTTGCCTTCTTCGTAGGCTTCTTGATAAACTTTGGTATGTCTGATGAGGTCGAGCATTGACATAATTTTTATGCTCATACTATTAGACTAAATTTAATTCTCTGCCGCTTTTCTTACAGTTTCCTCATCAAGCTGTAAGCGGACTGAAACTTCCTGAATGCTTAATCCCAGTTCCAGTAGCAAAGGCACCATCTCTAATTTAGTTTGTAGCTTTCCCCGTTCAATCCCTTGTTCAATCCCTTCTTCTTTGGCTTCTTGATAAACTCTGGTTTGTCTAAGTAAATCTAGTCCTAGCATGGCTTCTATTTCCTCTCTACCTAAATTAGGAAATTTGTACACAACTATTGTTTCTATAAATTCTAGCACTTGCCGCTGGATAATGTCATCTACCAATTCAACTCTGGCTTTGTTAATTAGCTCTTGAGCGCGGGTGCTAGTATTTTTGGGAGTCTCTACAATTAATCTCAGGATACCTGTTCCCAGAGACTCATCGGCGGCGGGTTCTATTTCATTTAGGTAGAAGCGGCGCAGGTGATTCTCCACTAACACGCCATAGCGCGGGTGACATGGGGTTTCGTTACTGCGGCGATCGTATATAACTATAGCGTACCAGGACGGATTGGCTGGTTTATATTGCCGGAAGTAAAGAAATATTTCGGCGAATAGTCGCTCGTAAAATTCTTCGTCTTTATAACATTGGACTTCGACAAAGTAGATTGGTTCGGTCGAAAACTCTTCTAAAGTTGAAAATAAGCCGTCCAACCGAAAGCCTTGCTCTTTGATTTCAAGGACGGTGAATTCGTAGGTGTTGAGGTTGGTGTCTGGCTTGCCGATTAACTCAAAGAATATGTTGGGAAATTCTTTAAAAAGTTGGTAAAAAATGGTATCTGTTTTCACTTTTTCTTTCTACTTGCTACTCAGCGGAAACCCAATAGTCGCAAAAAAGGTACAAACAAATAATAGCTGATACCTAACCAGAAGCCAAGGATGATGCCCAAAAGACTGAAAAAGGCGATACAGAAACCAAAATTAGTCCAATTGAGGGTAGTGAAAAAGGCATCAGAAAAACCAAAAATAGCAGTTACCGGCAAAAATTTGATGGTGAGGGTGACCAAACCGACAAAGAAACTGGCTGTGCCAATGGCGGTAAATATAGCATGAACCAAATCGTGGCTGGGCAATCCCAATCCGAGAGTTAGCGTAAAAGCTGCAACTGCCGTCATTATTACTAGATCGTCAGGTGCTATTACTCCTGATGGTGCTACTCTTTGCAAAATTAACCACCCAACACTATAGCCCAAGACGCCCATGATTCCGGCTATTAAATATCGCCGCTGCTGCTGACCCAAACTTTTTACCTGGGTCAAACCCCAGGCTGTTCCTAAACCAGCTAATGCAAATACGATCATCTGCGGTTTACTGGCAGCGATCGCAATATTAGCAACCCAGTGGGGCAAATGTTGCAAAATAGGACTGGGCAGGTGAAAATTATTTGAGGAGCGATCGGCCCACCAAAAGCCAATTCCCGCACCCACACCCGCACCAATACCGCCGCCTACCATCTCCAAAAGCGTACCGAAGCCAGCTTTTACCAACTGGATAGTGAGATAGTAAGCAGAAATAGTCAGCCATTTCAACCATTTCCAACTCAGTGCAATTGTCGCCAACAAAAAATTTAGGCAAATTTCCACTGATTTGGTCACCATCTTCCAGACAGACTCCGCAGCAGCAGTTGGCGTTATCTGCCTGGGAGAAATATGCCGCAGACGCTTGATAATTTCTCTGGCATTACTTGGTCGTTGACCCATATCTGGCCGCACCATATCATCCAACAGAGCGGCAAAAGCTGGGCTAACTTTAACATAAGGACGCCAACGTAATTGCCCTGTATTTGGATCTTCGAGATCGGGAGGATATTTGCCCGTCAGCAAGTGAATGCAGGTCATGCCTAGCGCGTAGAAATCGGCAGACGGCCCCACCACACCCCCAGCAATCTGTTCTGCTGGACTGTAACCGGGCGAAAATAACCGCGTCGAGCTAGCTTGAGAATGGGAATGGACTGGGCCGATTTGTTTTGCGCCGCCAAAATCAATCAGCACCAATTGCCTGGTTCCCCCCTGGCGCAACATTAGGTTAGACGGTTTGATGTCGCGATGGATAATCTTACGCAGGTGCAACTCCCGTAAAATCTGCACCGCCTGCTTAAGCCAGTTAAGTACCCACGCTTCGGGACAACCTTGGGGATGGTGTTTGAGAATATCCTCCAACGTCTGACCGGATATTTTTTCCATCACCAGACAGGGTAGTAACCGCTGGGGCCGATCGCCCACTATCACCTGAAAATAACTATCAGGCTCTACTCTTGGTACTCCCGGATGGCGCAGACTCCCTAATACTTGAGCCTCTTGCTCAAACATCGACAAAGCTTTAGGAGAAGTTTCCACCAACACCTTCAGCACTCGTTCTGTTTCCGTCTTTAGATCCCAGACTGCGTAGATGGCAGCAAATCCACCAAATCCCAGCCTTTCTAGCGGAATGTAGCGATCTTTGAGCCGCAGCGGCGAGCCACAAATGTTACAAAAATTGTTCCCTATACTCTGAGGATAGGGACGCGGGCAAGCCGGATTGATGCAATGGACAGCAGTCGCAACAGATTGTTGATGCACAAGCAACTAATGAAAAGCCAAGTTGGGACAAACAGCGCTACAGAAGATGCAGAATGTCTTGATTCTACACGACAGTAAAGGAATTTTTGCCCTTGTCCAGTTATTGGTTGTTAGATTGAGGCTATCTGCAATTCTTCTAATAGACATCTCCTTTCAAAGAATGTAGAGACGTTGCATGCAACGTCTCTACAAGGGTTCTAGGGTTAGCACCTTTAATTTCTGGAGATGTCTAATTGACTGCTGCACTGCTGACTGAAGATAAAATTTTTGCTGTTGGTTTCGTTTCTTCATCCAGCACGTTATTAACCCGGTTGTAAATATCTTTAGCTTGCTGGTGAGAATTGCCGATACTGGTTAATCCCAACTTGCCGAATTCGGAGAGGCAACCCATGAGATGGAACACCGTGCCTGTCTGCGTACTGGTATCGAAATGCAGCCGCTGATGAGCAATGATATCCATCAAATCGTTCGGTAGCAGACCCCGATAGCGATCTTTTTGTAGGTTGTCGGTGGCAATGTAATATTTCGGACATCCCTGCTGGCTGTAGAATAAGCCGGTAGCCATGTCATAGCGACCGTTAGTTAAAAATTTGAGGGTCATGAATGGATGGGTGGTGCCACCTTTACGCAGGTTGATTTCTATTGCTTGGAGATCCCACTGCGGCTTACCTGTCTTGTCAGGTTGGCGAACGGCGATAAAATCAACGGCAAAGCGTTCTAGCGCTCCTTTTTGGACAAGATTTCGACCAACCCGCAATCCAATTTCTTGCAACTGCAAGCGGTAAGCTTCGTCTCCTGGGAAATAGCAACCCAAGTAAATTTGACCGCCGGAACCA
This sequence comes from Argonema galeatum A003/A1, assembly GCF_023333595.1. Classification (GTDB taxonomy): domain Bacteria; phylum Cyanobacteriota; class Cyanobacteriia; order Cyanobacteriales; family Aerosakkonemataceae; genus Argonema; species Argonema galeatum. The sequence continues at coordinate 165,174 of NZ_JAIQZM010000008.1, read as the reverse complement.
CCTAAAATTTGGTCGTGGGTGGAGAGAATTTCTACTTCTCCTGTGGGAGTAATCCGACCTTGAACGCTGGGACTTCGCTTTTCTTCTCCCTCAATGAAAGCTTCGACAATTGCCCCTAACTCTGGGATGCGGCTAGAAAAATTTGACCAAGTTTCATTTTTGGCTTGAAAGTTCAAAAAAGGGAAGCGATCGCAAACAGCAGCAACTCTTTCTTTGTGGGATGCACAACCGGGAGCCTTATGCTGGAGCGGTTTTAAGTCCAGCATTGCATTACCTTCACCCGAAAATCCCTCATTAAGTTTGACTACCATCCTCTCTAAGGAAGGTTGGCGTTCCCACAGTTCTGCCGCCGCTTCCGCGAGGTCTTCTGCACTCAAAACAAGTCCGCTACCATCTGGATGGGAAACGCCGCACTCAGCAAAGATTTGCCGACTGCCGCTTTTAGTTCCCCAGTAAAGCAAATCCGGATCTGCCGCCAGCAGGGGTACGCCTAATTGGACAGATAAATCTCGCTCTAGGGTCGTTGAGTTGTAGCAAATCATAAAGGATTTTTCGAGGCGCAATGACTGCCGAATGCGTTCCATTAAGCGAGGACGCTCTAATATTTTTTGGGTTAGCGGTGTGGTAGAAGAATCGTAGGTGGAGAATAATAAGAGGCGATCGCGTGCGTGGGAAAATGGGATGCCGGGGAGCAATTGCAGGTAGTAATCAATTACAATCGGCGGTAGAGGCTGCGAAGTCACGTAAATTACTCGTGTTTTAGGGCTTTGCAACCGAATTAACGAAAACAGCAACCTTTCTTCGTAGTGAAGGAAACCCTCAATCTTGAGCAGTTCTCGCCGATCCAGGCTGAGGGAAGGAACTACCAAGATATCGTACTCGCTATTATCCAATCCTTCGATCGACTCCCAGCGATCGCGCAATTGAGCCTGAAGGAACTGAAATTTGTTTGCCTCTTTTGAAGAAGAAAGATCCAACGCTTCCATAACCCCAACCCACACAATGCCACCGAGAGCGATCTTACAGTGGCTGGCAGGGTGAGTAAAATATACCGCAAGGAACAATTATATGCTCAGGGGATTGAACACGGTATCCCCGGCTAAGGCTTACACATAAGTTAGAATAAATGCGTTGAGTACTCCACTTTAGTCAAATTATATGAAATTAGAACAAGCAAAAACTATTAAGCCGTTGGTAATTTCAGACCCACAGCTTCTTCAAGAGGAAATCGATAAACTGATACTGCGGTTGCAGGATCTGCTGGATGGGTCAATAGAGTACGTTCAAATATGGCTTAATGCCCCACATCCAGACCTGGCGGGGCGCACACCTATGTCCTACTTAAAAGAGGGTAAAATTGAAGTTGTGGAGAGCCTTATCTGGGCGATGGAAACTGGTCAACCTGAATAACTCATTGCCAAATGCTGACTGGTAACGAACTTGTCAAGGTTCTGGAAAGAGCGCCCATACTCTCCATAGAAGAGGTGGCATTTCGTTCTATCCAGCAAAAATATGCCGACGCTCCCTTATCCGCGATTGGCTCTCAATTCGGCGGCAGATACAACCCACCTCAGACATTTGAGGCACTCTACCTAGCTGACAGCGAACAAACCTCCCTTCTAGAGGTTAGAACTAGAGTCGAAACCGCTGCTGGAATTCTTGATGTTCAAGGGTCGCCGCGCATCATGCTCTCCATCAACTACAAGCTGAATGCAATCTTAGCTCTCTGTGATAAAAGTATCCAGAGAAATTTAGGGACAAACTTACAAGAACTCACTGGAAATTGGCGTCCGCTTAATGCACAATGTGAGATTGCCCCAACTCAAGAACTTGGAACAGTTGCCTACAACCTACAAAGGTTTGAAGGATTGAAAGTTCCTTCATCTCGCAATGACTTAGCTTACAACCTTATTGTCTTTCACGATAGACTCTTGAGTGAGAGCTTTTTACGAATTTACGACAACTCTGGCACGATTATTGCAGAACTTCCTTGATTGTGATTCAAGGAAGTTCTGCAAATCTTTTCGTAACAATATTAGCTTTCCTTTGTCTCATCCCCAACCAGAGATTTTTGGGAATGGGCGATTACACTGATACTTCCGTCAGACTCCATAAATGCCAACTTCACCTCATTCAGCTTTTGCACGCCCTGCTTGCGAAGGATGCTCATCAACTCATCCTGGGTAATCAATTGCTGTGCCATGTTTTCGCGTAGGATGCGACCGTTCATTACCAGCGGCATAGGCGGTGGGTTGAGGAAGCGCTGAAAGCGAGGAATTTTATAGCCAAGCCAGTTTAAAGTGTAGCTCCATAAGACGATCGTGCCCACAAGAATAACAGCATCTGCGATCGCAGTATAATTGCTTGTCATCGCATTTTGGGCAGCTTCGGCAAACAGCACCACCACCAGCAAATCTGAAATCCCCACCGTTCCTTGTTGGCGGTTAGGAAGAAAGCGCAGCACCGCAAAAAGCATCAAGTAAACCAACGATCCGCGCACAACAAGTTCGGCTACTGAGGTACTCGGAACGAATATCCTATACCAATCGACCTTAAACAATAAATCCATCATTTAGGAACTCCCGCAGTTAATACTTCATGTCCTGAATCAGTAACTAACACATTATCTTCAATGCGAATTCCAATCCCGCGCCACTTATTATCTACCTCTGGTTGTCCTTCGGCTGGTTTCACATTGGGCGCAATATAAATCCCCGGTTCTACTGTCAAAATTTGTCCCGGTTGCAAAATCTGCCAAGTTTCTTCGCCTTGCTTATACATACCAGCATCGTGAACATCTAAACCCAACCAATGTCCGGTACGGTGCATATAATAAGGTTTGTATTTTTCCTCTTTAATCAATTCGTCGATATTGCCTTGGAGAATTCCCAAATCCAGCATACCTTCTACTAGCACGCGCACAGCAGTATCGTGAATTAAGTTCCAAGAATTACCAGGTTGGACTTGGGCTAGAGCTTGCAGTTGCGCTGACAATACTAAATCGTAAATCGTCTTTTGTTCTGGGGTAAATTTGTCGCCTACTGGAAATGTGCGCGTAATATCTCCGTTATAATAGCCATAACAACAACCGGCATCAATTAGCAGTAATTCGTTATCCTGCATTTGGCGATCGTTCTCGATGTAATGCAGGACGCAGGCATTAGCACCAGATGCCACAATTGAGGGATAGGCTGGCCCCACGCCGCCCCGCAAGCGAAAGATATGCTCAATTTCTGCCTGTATTTCGTATTCGTAACGCCCCGGTTGGGTAAATTCCCGTGCGTGGTTATGCGCTTCTACGGAAATATTTATTGCTTTTCGCATCAACTCTAATTCAGCTTGACTTTTTACCAATCTCATGCTATGAAGCACAAAGTTTGTGTCTTCAATTGCGATCGGGCCTGTACCCCGCTTACCATAAGTTGCGATCAACCCCCGCCAATGTTTGAGAACGGTATCGTTGAACTTTTCATCCCGTCCCAGATGATAATAAATGCGATCGGCCTTTTCCAGATACTTGGGCAGCTTTTCATCCAGTTCCGCAATAGAATAAGCTTCATCTGCCCCATATAGTTCCTTCGCCGCTTCCACACCCACGCGGTATCCCGTCCACGTTTCCTTTTCTGGATCTTTTGGCTGCACAAACAGAACGAAGCGATGTTCTGCGTGATGCGGTGCCAAAACTACTACCGCTTCCGGCTCATTAAACCCGGTCAAGTAGAAAAAATCGCTATCCTGTCGAAAATTGTACTCCACATCATTGTGCATCACAGCAGTTGTAGCACTGCGAAATATTGCTGTGCCCTTGCCAATCTTAGCCATCAATTGTTCCCGACGCTGGCGGTATTCTGCTTGCATAATTATTTAGCTTTGTTTTCTTTCCATTCTGCTAAAGTAGTTTACAACAATTCAAAAACTTGAAATATTTACCTCACTATTATATAAATAAATACCTCTACAGTACGGATATCTAATTTTGGGTTAGGAAAAATCACTGCCAAAAATAAGGGCGACCTCGATATGTATCTAGTCGCTGACACCAAAAGGAGTTAGGCGATTTTTCCGGGTATTTAGCCTGCGAAGGTAGGCTTTGTTTGTGTAGCCGCGACTTTAGTCGTTAGGAGATTTTCAAAATTTGTAACTGAAAACTTTGATCGCAGTACCATTCGCTGGCAAATCAGCAGAACTGAGTGTAAAGGTGTCGCTATTAGTCCTGAGTACAGTCATACCATCCATCAACTTCAGGAACTCGTCGAGAGACACAATATCGCAACTAGAATCCTCAGCTGCCTGCGTGCGGTAATGGGTGGGAATCACCAGCTTCGGATTAAGGGTTTGGATCGCCTGCTTAGCTTCCTGGGGCGTATAAGCTTTAGCTCCACCACCTACAGGGATTAGCAGCACATCGGGACGCCCCATCAAAATTTTCTGCTCAATCTCAATTGGCGCAGCGGCTCCACCTAAGTGCAGGATACTGATTCCGGCTTGAGTCCAGCGCCAAGCTGTATTTGTACCAAATTGGCGTCCGCCCATGCGATCGTGGTTTGTCCGAATGCCTTGGTACTGTATACCGTTGTACTGATAAACACCAGGCTCGTAGATTATTTTGGGATTACCGGGCAGCCCTTCCACGGAGCCTTCATCGAATAACTGGCTGCTAATCAGCACTACATCAGATGGTAGTTTAGACGATCGATATTTAGCCGTACAGCCCAGCGTCCGAAATGGATTTACCAAGATGCGCTGGTTATTACCAGCAAACAAAAAGCAAGTATGACCCAGCCACTGCATCGACAGCGAGCCACCTGTCTGCGATCGATAACTTTGAAATCCTGAAGCCCAGGTAGTTCCTACAGCCGCGAGCAAACTCGCCCCAGCGTAGCGCATCAACTGTCGCCGTTTCATCATTTCTTATTGCGATCGATAATGGTAAATTGTACGCGATGTACAACAACTAACTCTAATAGACCTCTCCAGAAATTAAAGGTGCGTTACCTGTAACCCTTGTAGAGACGTTGCATGCAACGTCTCTACATTCTTTGAAAGGAGATGTCTAATTAACTTTTACAACCGTTTGAGGAAATTTCTCAGTAACTGCTTCCCAGAAGTCGTCAAAATACTTTCTGGGTGAAATTGCACACCCTCGATGTGCGGATAGTTACGATGCCGCACACCCATAATCGTACCGTCATCAACCCAGGCTGTAATTTCCAGCACTTCTGGGCAACTTTGGCGATCGATTACCAAACTGTGATACCGCGTTGCCGTCAGCGGACTTTCCACCCCCTCGAAAACGCCAACACCAGTGTGATGTACCGGAGAGGTTTTACCGTGCATTAGTTCTGGGGCAGAGACAATATTACCGCCAAATACCAGACCTATGCCTTGATGACCCAAGCAAACTCCTAAAATCGGTAGGCTGGGGCCAAGCTGTGCGATCAATTCTGGGGAAATCCCGGCATCTTCCGGTCGCCCCGGCCCAGGAGAAATCACCACTCCAGCTGGTTGTAGTTCTTTAATTTGCTCCAGGGAAATTTGGTCGTTACGGTAAACCTGAATATCAGCTGCTACCAGAAACTCAGATCCGAGTTCGCCAAGATATTGAACCAGATTGTAGGTGAAACTATCGTAATTATCGATGACAATAATCAAAGTTTCTGCTCCTGAAAGATGTTCTAGCGCAGAGTCGATTGCAAAAGAGCGATCGCGGGAGGCAGCAGAAGCGCCCCAGCCACCAGCACCGCTGCTAGCGCTGAAATTAATACAGCACCAGCAGCGCAGTCTTTAGCAATTTTGGCTAGCTCATGATAAGTCTGCTTAACGGTCAAGTCAACAACCGACTCAATGGCCGTATTCAATAATTCCAGCGTCAGAACTAATCCAGTCGTTATCCCAATCAGAGATATTTCCACGCGGCTTAAATGTAAAAAAACGCTCAACGCGATCGCCACAGCGCCAATAACCACATGGATGCGAAAGTTCCGTTGGGTGCCAAAAGCGTAACTCAGTCCAGCCCAGGCATATTTAAAACTTATCACTAAGCTGGAGGCGACCTGCCATGCTAACTCCCGGTCTCCTAGTGGAACGCGATCGGTTTGCTTGGGAGTCTCTGTCGAAAGTTCGCTAGACATAGACAGGGGACTGGTGCCTACAATTGTGGGGGTTTGGGCTTTTGTCTTTTTTGATGAAATTAGCTGTTCATTGAATTTCATTATTCAGCACACAGCGACAATATGACTAATTTAACTGGAATGGCATATCTTAACGCCGATAGTCTCAAGCAAAGTGGCTTGTTGATGCAGCATATCGTTCAAACTATCTTCATCCGGGTGATCCCAGCCAAGAAGATGAAGCAAACCGTGGGCGGCTAACCAAGCTAGCTCGCTTTGCAAAGGATGGCCCTGCTCTTGAGCCTGCCTTTGGGCAGTATCGACGGAAATCACTATATCACCCAGATACAGGGGTTCGGACTCTAGCATTTCCTCTGACTGGGGAGAGTCTACCTCTAAAGCAGCAAACGCCAGAACATCTGTTGGCCTATCTTGGTGACGGTACTGGGCGTTGAGTGTCTGAATTTCCGAATCGTCCGTAAGGCGGAGGCCCAGTTCGTAAGTCTCAGATGGTGAGATATTCGGTTGCAAACTTTCTATCCAAGCACCGAACCAGTTCTGCCAAGTTTCGGGGACAATCCCAGTTGACTGAGAAGATGCCTCTAAACAATCTTGTACGCTCACTTCTACTTCCACATCCAGTCCTCCCATTCCAGATTAATTTCCTCACCTTTAACGAGTCAGGTAGGCAAGACCGATGAAGACGCCCAGCATCCCGATCGTTGTCAGCGCGAAATGTTTCAGGGAGGTGCCCCGCTTTCGCACCATGTTACGCATTGCCAGCTTGACGTAAGTTGGTTTAGCTTCCGCAGCGGCGGGTGTCGGTGGTGTTGTGGTTTGGCCATCTGGATGCTCGGATGGTTGGCTCATATCTATTTTGGATTTTGGATTTTAGATTTTGGATTATATAGAGATAGCAGGGAATAAATTCTTCCCTTAAATGTAACAGTTTGTTTAGCAGTTAGTAGTTAGTAGGGTTATCTATTTTGGATTTTAGATTTTGGATTTTGGATTATATAGAGATAGGGAGGCCAGAAATTTTCTGGCTCCCAGGTTCAACCCGCCGCAGGTTTTGGAGGCTCTGCCTCCCTTAACAAGCGCGGCATTCGGGCATTGGCTACCGTAGCGATGAGCGATCGCTCTTTTGCTACCCAGATTAAGCAGTGCTGCTCTCGACCAGTTGATTTTCCTGACGGAGATAAGCTTGGATATATGGGTCGAGTTCGCCGTTCATCACATCTGTAATGCCAGTGGTTTCGACCCCAGTACGCAGATCCTTCACCAGTTGGTACGGATGAAACACATAGTTGCGGATCTGGTTGCCCCAAGCCGCTTCTACCATATCGCCGCGAATTTCGGCGATTTCTTGAGCCTTTTGCTCTTGGGCGATAATCAGCAGCTTTGCTTTGAGTCTGGCGAGAGCTTTCTCCTTGTTTTGCAGCTGAGAGCGTTCCTCGGTACAGCGCACAGCTAAGCCAGTAGGAATGTGCTTAATTTGCACTGCTGTTTCCACTTTGTTGACATTTTGCCCGCCCTTACCGCCGGAACGAGTCGTGGTAATTTCTAAATCCTTATCTGGAATGTCAAGTTCGACGGAGTGATCCAGAAGGGGCATAATTTCCACGCCTGCAAAGCTGGTTTGCCGTTTGCCGTTAGCGTTGAAGGGGGAAATCCGCACCAAGCGATGCGTTCCTTTCTCAGCTTTCAGGTAGCCATAGGCATAGCGACCTTCAATTTCCAGAGTCACAGACTTAATCCCAGCTTCTTCCCCTGGGGAAATTTCGGCCAAGTGTACTTTGTAACCGTGGCTTTCTCCCCAACGGGTATACATTCGCAGCAACATTTCTGTCCAATCTTGAGCATCTGTACCGCCAGCACCAGCGTTAATTGTCAGGACTGCTCCTTCGACGTCGTAAGGCCCAGACAACAGCTGTTGCAACTCCCAGCGATCGAGTTCCTGGCTAAGCTTAGTTAGGTTAGTCTCGGCTTCTTCCAATAGCGCCGGGTCGGTTTCTAACTCCAGCAATTCTGCGATCGCTTTGGCATCTTCCAGGCTGTCTTTCCAATCCTCAAATTGCTGCAAGTGAGATTTGAGGTCATTGAGTTCTTGAAGCGTTTGCTGGGCATAGGTTTGGTCGTTCCAAAACTCCGGTTGAGCTGCCAATTGCTCCAAATCTTGAATTTTCGCTGTCAGCGCCGGTACGTCAAAGATACTCCTGGGTTTTACCCAGGCGCTGGGACAACTTTTCGACTTCGCGTTTGATATCTACTAAATCGATCATAGTTCTGGATGATTCACTGTTGTTTATCTTAACTGGTGTTAATCTCGATGACCAACAGTATCATTCATTAGACCTCTCCAAAAAAGAATGTAGAGACGTTGCATGCAACGTCTCTACAAGGGTTCTAGGGTTAGCACCTTTAATTTCTGGAGATGTCTATTGAGGGGTTAGCGGGATACGATCGTGTATTGGTTGATTTTGGTGTCTGATGTAGGCTTTGAGGAATAAGTCGAGTTCGCCGTTGATGACTTCAGCAACAGCAGTTGTTTCAACACCCGTGCGGAGATCTTTTACCATTTGGTAGGGATGAAAGACATAGTGACGAATTGTGTTAGTTGCGATCGCGGCTATTTCCTCGCGCCGGATGTCAGCAATTGTTTTGACGCCTTGGGAGAGCGCGATCGCAAACAACCTGCTTTTTATAAGAACAAGGGCTTTTTCTTTATTTTGCAGTTGAGTGCGCTCCTGGGTAGACCCCACGGCAATGCCAGTGGGAATGTGAACAATCCGCACGGATGTATCGATTTTGTTCATATTCTGCCCGTCCCAACGGTACATGATTATTTCCATATCCCGCTCTGGAATCTCCAGATCAACCGAATCATCCAGAATTGGTATCACTTCCACACGAGCAAAGCTAGTGGGCCGCTTGCTGTTGGGATTGAAGGGAGAAATCCGCTCTAGTCGATGCCTTCCCGTTTCTGCCTTGAGGTAGCCGTAGGCGTAGCGACCGGATATTTCCAAAGTGGCAGATTTAATTCCCCCATAGTCCCTGCCCTTTTCATCGACGATATGTAGTTTATAGCCCTGCTTCTGTCCCCATCCACCATACATCCGCAGCAACATTTCTACCCAATCTTGGGTATCTGTCTCATCAGCTTCAGCATTAACAATCAGGAATGCTCCGTTTTGGTCGAAGGGTTCGGACATCAGCAGGTGCAACTCAAACTGTTCGAGAAAGCAGTTCAACTGAGTAATTTTCGTTTCGGTTTCTTGCCTTAACTCCTCGTCGGCTTCTAACTCCAGCAGTTCTGAGGCAGCTTTGATATCTTCTAGGTTAGTTTGCCACTGAGCGTACTGCTGCAAATCGGATTCGAGGTTTTCAAATTCTTGCAGCTTATGATGGGGAAGCGTGCGATCGTTTCCAGATTCAGTTTGAGCGAACCACTGCTCTAGTTGTTTGATTTTTGCACTTAAAGCGGGGCTGTTAAAGATAGTCTCGGATTTGGCCTAAGCGCTGGGACAACGTTTCGACTTCGCGTTTGATATCTAGTACTTCAATCATGGTAGCGGTCTTAATTTAATTTTTCCCTGTTTAGGGATGATTGGTCTATTTTAATTTTAAGATACTTGGATATCACTGATATCGCTTTGGAGTTAGATTTTTCAATAGACTTCTCCAGAAACTAAAGTTGCAATTTAATAGATAAGGCTTCCAGCATCTTTTTTGGAGATGTCTATTGAACGAGAGCTTAGCTACGAGCTTGACCTTAGATATAACTTAAATCAACTGATTAACGACCTTAATTGTTCGTAATCTAGCCCCACTAACCTTTGGGCCTCCAATGGGTGCTTTTCTATATATTCTCTTAGTTGGCTCATTTTTGGCAAAGTAAAGATCTATTTTACCCCACGCGCTTGCGCGTTGGTTTGTATGTTGGAGAGGTCTATTTTATTAACCACTCCCTCGCTTAAAGCAGAAAGGAAGTTTCTCATTTCTTACTATAATTCCAATTCAATAATCCGATGAAACCGGGAATATGCGGGTTATCACAACAAAATATCGACCTTGACAACCAAAGAACCCCGGTTTATCATCCCAAAAAAGCCAATACTGAATCTGTATTCTAAGAATGTAGAAGCGTTAGATCCTTACTACTATCTGATGGTAACGTCATAGACGATTGCTGTCTCTCGTTTCTAAACTCCGTCAATAAATCAAAGAAATTTTTTAAGCCATCGGCTTCATCACCAGAATATAATAGTATAATTCTTGCCCAAGAAGCCGAGGTACTAACGCCAAATCTTTTCTGCAACCAAGGCTGGAACTCGTGAAATTCGTTTTCCTGTTCGGTTATGGGGTTTCCCATATTTTGATGGGCGTATTGATAGCCACACAAGAACATAAATAAATCGCTGACAGAAGGGCGTCCGATGTACATTCCTGGTTTCTGTTGAATTTTATTGAGTAAGTCGTAAAGTTCAGTCATTTTTTTCTCTCCTTGGCCTTTAACGACAATTAAAATTTTTCTACTTCTTCGATACTAAACTGACTGCTCGGACAGTCAAAGTCTTTTATCCACTCTTCTCTGGTCTGTCCTGTTGTTGATAGATTATCAAACACTTTGTTCCGAACTTCAATGCCGTAGTGCGTGCCATTCTGTGTAATGTTTGTTCTACCTTCGTCCAAGCGTTGACTGACAATAAAGCTCCCTCGTCCTATAAGTTTTATTTTCAGATGGATACCGTTAATTCCATTGGCTTTTAACCATTCTTTGATAGCTTCTGCACACTCATTACATTCTAAGAGTTTAAACTGTCCCACGATATTGGCTACTTGTTGATAGATTTCCTCGTCTGACAGTTGTGGGGAACTGGGCATTTGTATAATACCTTCGTTTTTGGCTCTGGTAATTGCAGGTTAAAGGGTGGGCAATGCCCACCCTACTGATAAAGTTAATCCAGCTTACCTCTAGTCGCGACTATTGATCGCAATCAGCAACCGCAAAATGAAGATAAACAAGTTGATGTAAGTTAAGTACATCGACAGCGCAGCTGGCAAGTACTCATCATCGCGGTAGGTGCGCGGCAGAATGAAGAAATCTACCACCGCAGCACCAGCAAATAGAAGGACGCCAATCCCTGAAATGCCAATTTCTAAAAAGGTTGGGGTGTAGACGCCAAACATTGCCAGCAGGAATTGACCAAAAACAACAACGCATAGGGCAAGAATCCCTATACTTATTGTTTTACTCAAAGCCATGCCGTCTTCCTCAGATAGGTTGGAGCCTATTTGACGACCGGCAATAAAGGCAATGCCACAACCAAGGGCGGCAATACCAACTCCTTGAATGCCAACGCCCTGACTTCTCAGGGCAAGAAACACCAGCCCGCTGAGGGTGTAGCCAGACAGCAGGCTGTACGTAGCCAGCAGGGGCAGGGCAACTTTATTGTTACCTTGTGCGACAACCCCTTGGGCCACAAAGAAAAGAATCAACTCGACGATGACCGCACCGATGAAGGTTGGGAAGAATATGCTTGGATAGTTACGGATAACTCCCAGACCGCCATAGGTGCCAACTGCTGTTAAAACCAGCCCGCCGCCTACAAAGGGGAGGGCGTTGGCAATTACGTTGGGGCCAACAAGCGCGTTGCCTTTGGCCTCTCGAAACGCTTCACGGAAGTTGCTGGTATGACTCATGATACTCCCTCACTTTTTTGGGGTGATTTTTGCTTAAAGAGCCAAAATTGCGCTTTAATCTCATTTTTACTTAGATCCTAAGCCATAAGCCAGTCGCGGGTAGAGGCAATGCTGTTCGGTTAACCCCCCGCTTTCACGGGATTACTTGACCTGGGCTTTAGGGTGGTTTGCGTGTTTATGCTGATCCTCCGTGCAACCTTCGCTGTGATTTCCGTAAAACAACGATGGTATATCTCTCGTTATCTACAGACAATGAATTTAGATAGGGTCAACACTCTAATATCAGCCGAAAGAGAGATGACCTAAACATACTTAGACGAGATGGGTTTTTCCGGCAGAGGATTTTTTATGACAGCAACTCAGTATGATATTAGCTCTTATGGGATGGAAATGATGGTTTCCTATCACCAAAATCCTTCAGTTGCGCTGCGGAATCAACTGGTACGGTTGCACGCTGGATTGGTTCGCAAAGTAGCCCATCGAATCAGCCATCAGTGTGCTGAACCCTATGAAGATTTAGAACAAATTGGTTATTTCGGTTTGATTCGGGCGATCGAACGATTCGACCCTACTCAAGGATGTGCCTTTAGTTCTTTTGCGATTCCTTACATTCGGGGCGAGATGCTGCATTTTCTGCGCGATAAGAGCAGTATAGTCAAGGTTCCCCGCAGATGGCAAGAACTCTACAATGAAGGGGAAAAGGTGCGAAAAGAACTGACAGCAACCTTGGGCCGATCGCCTAAAGATTCCGAAATTGCCCAAGTACTTAAAGTATCTGTGCAAGAGTGGCGGGAGAGCCAATTGGCTGCCCAAAACCGCCAGCCTCTAAGTTTGGATGCTACTGTTTCCCACCAAGTAGATAGTCCGGTGAGTTTGGCAGAGACATTACCTGACTCTCGCTATCAAGCCTTCCAAAATTTAGAGGAAGAGCGGCAACAATTGCAAGGTGCTATGAACCAGTTAGAAGAAAAAACTAGAGCAGCTATTGAGTGCGTATTTCTACGCGAACTACCCCGTAAGGAAGCGGCTAAGCGAATTGGTGTCAGTCCGATGACGGTAACGCGACACCTGCAAAAAGGGATCGACCAATTAGTTTGTCTTCTGCAACCTCAGACTGCTGGTTTAGCAAGCTGAGTAGCCTTACTCAGACACACCTGGTATAGTCTACAGAGTTGTAAAATCCGTCTTCCTACCCAAGTTGTTCAAAACGCTAGATGCTAAACCCCGACTGCTGATTTCGATCGGCATATCTGCTTTAGTCTCAGGACTACTCCCATCCTCGCTGCACTTGCCAACTCGGATTCTCTGTGCTTGGAACTCAGGCGTTGTCTGTTTATTAGCCTTAGCTTGGTGGATGATGCTTAGCGCCACGCCACAAAAGATGCGTCGTAATGCTCAACGTCAAGACGAAAGTCGCTTGGCTATTTTAACCTTGGTTATCGCTGCCGCTTGTACTAGCGTGCTAGCTATTGTGTTCGTGCTTAATGATAAAAAAGGGATCTCGACTCTTCTGCTGACCCTACACTTAACGCTTTCGGTGATGACGATCGTAGGTTCGTGGTTGTTGGTGCATACGATGTTCGCGCTACACTATGCACACTGCTACTACCGCGACGATCGGGACACCGCCAGTGAAGGCAATGCTGGAGGTCTAGATTTTCCCAGCGATAACGAGCCAGATTATTGGGATTTTTTATATTTTTCTTTTGTGATTGGCATGACTGGCCAGGTTTCAGATGTTGCTACCACATCGCGATCGATGAGGCGTTTGGCGCTACTACATGGGGTGCTATCTTTCTTTTTTAATACGGCTATTTTGGCAATGAGCATCAATATTATTGCCGGGTTGCTTTGATCGGTAAAATGTGGGATGAGGTAGGTGCGATCGGGCCTTCGATGTAATAATGTTAGTAAATTCTGCAAAGTCCAATAAATAGCAATGATAACTTCTACAGTTGTACCCCAAATAACAGAGATCTTTTCACTAGAAGACTGGATGCGAAATCCCCCTGAAGGTACAGAATGGGTGGATGGGAAATTGGTTGAAAAACATCCGATGGAATGGATGGATGAAAAAGTGGTGGAGAAAAGTGGTATGACACTCAAGCATAGCCGGATTCAGTCTAGACTAGCTCGTTCCTGGGGAAATTACAAAGACTCCAGCGGACAAGGGGGAGAAGTTTATACAGAGGTTCCCTGTCGCACTAATAAGCAGGGTCGTTATCCTGATGTTGCTTATCTGACCCCAGAATTACTCGCTCAATTTGGCGAATCTGCTGTGCTTCCCCAGAGTTTCCCACTAATCGCTGAGATAGTTTCACCTACAGATTTTGCCGAAGAGGTAATTGCTAAAGCTCAAGAGTATTTACAATCTGGTTGCCAAGAAGTTTGGCTGGTATTTCCTGACAGTCGTTGGATTATTGCGATTACCCAAAATCAGCGACTTGTATTTATTTCTGGTGAGGTAGTTAGCACTCAGGTTGTTCTACAAGGTTTCAGTGTGGCGGTAGATGAGTTATTGGCTTGATGGAAAATGGTGGATAAAATTGGTTAAATATTATCAAAATACGGAAATAAAAACCGCTGATGAACGCAGATATAAGTATCTGCGTTCATCAGCGGGAAAAAATTACTCCTCATCCGCATCGTGAGCAAATCGACGGAATAGGTAATCTAAGGCGTAGTTCCGCAAATTATAGTATTCTGGATCTTCCATAATTTGCGATCGATCGCGCGGACGTGGAAACGGAATTTGCATGACTTCCCCAATATTAGCAGCAGGGCCATTGGTCATCATCACCAACTTATCTGCCAAAAACAAAGCTTCATCGATATCGTGAGTAATCATCAACACAGTGCAGCGGTGATCCGTCCAAATTTTCAGCAATTCTTCCTGCAATTCTTCCTTCGTAATTGCATCCAAAGCGCCAAAAGGTTCGTCCAAAACTAACACTTTCGGACGAATTGCCAAAGCGCGGGCGATCGAAACCCGCTGTTTCATACCGCCGGAAATTTGAGTGGGTTTTTTATCTGCTGCTTCCGTCAATCCTACCATTGCCAAATGTTCGCGAGTAATCGCTCTTTTTTCCGGTTCCGGTTTGTCGGGATAAACCGAATCAATTGCCAAATAAACATTTTCAAACGCGGTTAACCAAGGCAACAAAGCGTAGTTTTGAAATACCACCATTCTATCTGGTCCTGGTTCCCCGATGCGTTGCCCTTCCAGGCGCACTTCTCCGTCAGTAGGCGTAGCAAAACCAGAAACCATGTTCAGCAAAGTTGATTTCCCGCATCCAGAGTGACCGATCACGCAGATAAATTCGCCTTCATTCACCGTCAGGTTGACATCTTTTAATACGGTGTATGGCCCCTGTGCTGTGGGATAAACTTTCGATACGCCCTCGATTGTCAAAAATGCTTCGCGAGATTTCGATCGGGTAGTTTTCTTTTTCGCTTTTTCAGTGTAAGTCATTATGATTCCTGTTGAGAGATTTGTCATTGGTAGTGGGTAGTAGGTAGTGGGGAAAATTTCAGATGGCAGATGGCAGATTTAAGTGTAAGAACGAGCTTCTGGATTGTCTGCCGAAATCTTGGTTAAATTTTAACCGCAGATGTAGGCGAAGCCTTCCCGTAGGGTAGACAGATGAACGCAGATGCACGCAGATAGGAAGACAAATTTTTTACACAACTGATGAACCTGACAGGATATTACCTACTACCAACTACCCAGTAACTATTACCTATTAAGCAGCTTTGATTGTCCGAGAATCGAGGATAATTTCCGCCATCGTGAAATCGCGTTTAATCTTCAAATTGTTGAGATAGGAAATCGGATCTTCGGCATCGAAAGTGCTGCCATCAAAAAGTTGAATATTGCCGCGATTGTATTTCACATCCAGTACGCCCAATTCTCGCGCCGCCGTACTGAAAACACTTACCCGACAACCTCTTTCTAAAATTTCCAACCAATTTCTGGGGAAAGGAACGTCACCCCAACGCGCCATTTGTACGATATGCCAAAGATGTTCTGTGCGACTGGGGCGATTTGCGCCATCACCGAAGAAAATATGATGGGCATATTCGCGCATCGGTCGATCTAAGTTACAGCTAGCAGATGCGGGATCTCCTAATTGGATATAAGAAATATCGGTACTTAGATATTCCCGACTTTCCAAAATTTGACGTATTTCTAAGGCGTTTTTTGGATCGGCGCAATATTGTCCCGCTTCTAGCAATGCTTTTACTAAAGCGATGTGGGTGTTGGGATAAGCGTTCGCCCAATCTTCCCGCACGCCGAGAACTTTCCCCGGATGTCCCGGCCAAATTTCCAAGTCGGTGGCGACGGTAAAACCTACTCCTTCCATTGCGGCGCGGTAGTTCCAAGGTTCGCCGACGCAGAAACCATCGATGCTTCCCGCTTGCAAGTCTACGATCATTTGGGCGGGTGGCAGGTTTTGCAGGCTAACATCGCGATCGGGATCTATCCCACCAGCAGCTAACCAATACCGCAATAGCAGGTTGTGCATGGAAGATGGATGTACGATACCCATTCTGTGCTGGACGTTGGGAGATTTTAGCAGCATCTTTTTGAAGTCTGCCAAACTATATATCCCTTGGTCGTAAAAGCGTTTGCACAAGGAGATGGCATTTCCGTTGCGGGTCATGGTCAAAGCTGATACCATCGACAGCGGTCGGTTATCCTTGTCGTGTCCGCCCAAAGTCATCCACAATGGCATCCCGGAGGGCATTTGGGCTGCATCTAAGTAACTGCCTACCATCCCGTCTACGATACCGCGCCAACTGGTTTCGCGGACGAGGCTGACTTCATCTAAACCGTGTTTTTTGAAGAAACCTTTTTCTTTGGCAACTGCAACTGGGGCGCAAGCGGTGAGGGGAACGAAACCTATTTCTAGGTTAACTTTTTCCAGGCCGTGACGTGCGATCGCATCGGTTTTTCTGGCCCGAATTTTCTTGATCCGCTTCTGCTGGTTGAGGAAATAAATCATTTCCGATCGCAAACTATAGTAACTCGGATGGCTGACTACTTCCATCCGCTTGCGAGGACGGGGTATATCTACTTCCAGAATTTGACCGATTTTGGATTCGGGGCCATTGGTGAGCATCACGATGCGATCGGATAATAACACCGCTTCATCGACATCGTGCGTCACCATCACTCCCGTAACTTCGTGTTCTTGGCAAATTTCCATTAATTTTTCTTGCAAATTGCCCCGCGTTAGCGCATCTAACGCACCGAACGGTTCATCTAATAGCAGCAATTTGGGACGAATTGCCAAGGCGCGTGCGATCGCTACCCGCTGTTTTTGACCCCCAGACAACCGACCAGGTGGTTTTTCTGCGTGAGGACGTAACCCCACCATATCAATATGTTCTTCGATAATACTGCGGCGTTCCCCTTTTGGCAGATTTGCCAGCACTTCATCCACCGCCAAAGCAATATTTTCCCTTACATTTAACCAAGGCAACAGAGAATAGTTTTGAAATACTACCATTCTTTCCGGCCCCGGCCCCAACACTTCTTCCCCTTCTAGGCTAACCAAACCATCGCTAGGCAAATCCAAACCAGCAATCATATTTAATAAGGTGGATTTACCGCAACCGGAGTGACCAATTAAGGAGATAAATTCTCCTTTTTTAATCTGGAGGTCAATTCCTTTAAGGGCGACATATTTGCCACCCCCGGTGAGGGGAAAAACTTTCTCAATTTGATCAACAGCAACAAAAACAGACATGGCAATTGGTAATTAGTAATGGTTGATTGTTCATTGTTGATTGTTCATGGTTATGAACAATCAACAATCAAAGATTCCTATTTATTATCTTCTGGAATAACCTTGGTGCCGATAAAAGCCACCGCCCGATCTAGCAGCAAACCAACAACCCCAACATATACCAGCGCCACGATAATATCGCTAGTTTTACCGACGTTATAGGAATCAAACATGAAATAGCCAATTCCTACACCACCTGTAATCATTTCGGCTGCTACGATCGCTAGCCAAGCCAAACCAATTCCGATTCTCAGACCCGTAAAGATATAGGGAACAGCAGCCGGTAAAACAACTTTCAAAAAATATTTTTGTTGGGACAAGCGCAATACTCTGGCCACGTTTTTATAATCTTGCGGAATTTGTTGTACACCCACAATTGTGTTCATCAAAATAGGCCAGATTGACGTGATAAAAATCACGAAAATAGCAGATGGTTCTGATTTTTGAATTGCCGCTAAAGCAATCGGCAACCAAGCTAGAGGGGGAATTGTACGCAATAGTTGGAAGAGGGGATCTAAAGCCTTGAATAAAAAGGGATTGACACCAATAAAAACCCCCGCTGTCACCCCAACAATTGCCGCTAAAGAGTAACCAATTCCCACCCGTTGTAGGCTAGCCCAAATTTGCCAGAATAAGCCTTTGGCGGTTCCTTCCCGGTCTGGGTAAGCAAAGGGCCACCAGATCTTTGTCCAACTTTCCTGGAAAACCTTAATTGGCCCAGGCATGGTTGATTCCGGGCTAAGAGTGAACAACTGCCAAATAAGCAGGAAAATAAGTATTGCCACAATGGGTGGAAGTAAGTCTGGGAATCGCTTTTGCAAATTAGATATAAAAGCCCCCAGGAAATTGTCTGGCTGATTGTTTCTGCCGCGTCTTGAGTTTGTGGTCATATCAGTTTTGGATTTTGGATTGTGGATTTTGGATTTTGAATTTCAGAAGGATTGTAGGGGCGGGTTTAGCAAATAACCTCTGTTTCAAATAAATAGTCTCTCAACAAAACCCGCCCCTACACCTCTGATAGGGTGCGTAAGTCCTGATTGCTAAATTTTCTTAATTTTGAGGCTCTTGAGATAAGCTTCAGGGTTGTTTGAGTCAAATTCGATGTTATCAAAGAACTTCTCAATCCCACGAGAAGGACTGGTAGGAATTTCAGCAGCAGAAACGTTAATTCCTTTCGCAGCTTCTCGCCAAATATCTTCCCGGTTAACTGCTTTAACGATTGCTTTCATATCAGTATCAGCCGGTAAATTCCCCCACCGAATATTTTCCGTTAAGAACCACAAATCGTGATTTTGGTAAGGGAAAGAAGCATGACCTTTTTCCCAATACTTCATAATGTGAGGGCTATTTTCTACGATGCGACCATCGCCGTAGTCAATTTTCCCTTTCAAGCGATCGATAATATCAGTTACAGGCACTTTGGCATACTCGTCTCTAGAGAGTATTTGCGCCATCTCATCCCGGTTTTCCATCTTGTCGCACCATTGCTGTGCTTCCATCACCGCCATCACAATTGCCTTGAGGGTCTTGGGATGCTTATCTGCCCAATCAGCGCGGATACCTAAAGCTTTTTCTGGGTGATCTTTCCACATTTCACCCGTAATTAGGGCTGTATAGCCTAATTTTTGGTTAATTGCTCGTAAATGCCAGGGTTCTCCCACGCAGAATCCCTGAATATCGCCTGTTTTCATGTTTGATACCAACTGCGCCCCAGGTACGACCTGAATTAACACATCTTTTTCCGGGTCGATACCCCCGGCGGCTAACCAATAGCGCAACATCATATCGCTAGTTCCGCCTTTGAAGGTGTGGGCAAAGCGTAATTGCTTACCAGCGGCTTTAGCTTCTTCCACTTTCTTTTTCATTACAGAAGTATCTAGCTTGACACCTGTATCTTTCAGGCTATCTGCGACTGTGATTCCCTGACCATCAACGTTTAACCGTAGGGGCAGGTAAATGGGAATTTTTTTATTACCTTTAGTAACAGTACCTAATGATATTAAGTAGGGCATGGGAGTGAGAACCATTGCCCCATCAAGTCCGCCACCAGATCCTTCCAGTTCTAATTTATCTCGAATAACCGCCCAAGACGGTTGTTTTTGTAAATTGATATCTGGCACACCATGTTTGGCAAAAAAACCTTTTTCTTTAGCAATAATTAGAGGTGCGGCATCAGTTTGACCAATAATTCCGATGTTGGCTGTTTTAACTTCTGGTGTATCGCCTGCTGTAACAGGAGCAGATGATACGGCTGGACTTGGACTGCTTGCACTAGATGAAGAAACTGGTTTATTTGGTTCAGGGGGATTTCCCAAACATCCTTTTAGCAACACCGAACCTGCCGCCGATGCGCCAGCAGTTATCAAAAATTTGCGCCTAGAAACTCTGACTGAAAATTCAGACATAAAACCTCCTTAGAGCTACTCCTATTGGCTGTTTATTATGCAAGTTAACTAGAGAGCCGACATCCAAAATGGCGGTTCGCAGTGGTATTAATCTGTGAAAGCAGAATTGCCGTAAGCAGTTAAGCGTCAATACCAACCGGATGACGTGAGTTCGCCTGCGACAGAAACTTCCATCCTTGTGAAAACTTCTAGGTTGGTTAGGGCGTTAGGGTGTCTCTAACCCACATAACCTGTCTGGAAATTTGCTTTAAACTAAGCTTACCGTCTTTTACTGGTTTTTGGATGCTTTAGTTTCATCAACTTTAAAATAAATCCTAAATCTTGTCTATAAGTAAATATTCTATTTTTATAATTTACAAGCAACTCGACTAAGCTATAGATTCTGATTTATGAATACTATTTAGTTAACTCTATAGAATGTTTATCAGAGCATATAAAGTTATCTCTATAATAGTTATTTTAATGAGTCTATGAATCGGGAAAAAGAAAATATTTTTATAAGCAGCTTGACAAAATAACCGAGGTAGGAAAATGCAGGTGCGCTGAAGGGGAGAGCCTGCGATCGGGCCAATCTCGGCATCTGCTATTAAAGATGTAAGTAGGTGGGCGTCAATAAACTGAACACCGAGAAACCGGGTTTCTTGGAGAAACCCGGTTTCTAAGGGCCTGGAGTTTTACGTTTAATTATGCCCACCTACTTATAACCTGAGTTCTATTTATTCTCTCAAATTGCGTCTATGGCTTTGGGTGTGGCCAAAACCCGTTGGTAGGTCTGTGCGATCGCATTCTTCAATATGGCCCTAAAAACCGTTCGCCGTTGAAGTGGATAATGTGAGTTGGTGCCTCAGCTATCCAGACTTCTGTCTCCCAGGAGATTTCATGGAGATATTTCGCCATATCGCTGCGGCGATCGAACGCGGTGACATATACCAATCCAGCTATTGAATTCTCAAATACTACTTCAAGTTCCTTTCGACGCTTGGGAGTTACTGCACCATGACTTGTGACAGCTTCAATCAGCACCAGCCAATTCTTCTGGACATGGTAAACTACAACATCAGGCATCTTTCCGTGAGCTTCAACAGTTACACCCAACGCTTCAAGTGATTCCCTATCAAGATAACCCCACTTATTGCCAGTATCGCCTACATAAAGAAGCTTTCCTCCTGGTGTAAAAAAGGAGCAAAAATCGTTGATAATTTTTTCGATAAGGACGTTCTGCCCACCCGGTGACAACGAAATTATTTTTCCGGTTGCGACTATCACGGGAATCTGTTCCATCTCTCGTTCTTGAGCATACCGCCTTTTTAGCGTCTCGACGGATGTCAGGTAATTTTTGAGATTATCACTCCATTCATTGGTCTGGTAAGTGCGAAGTAATTCTAGTGCGAGCGCCTCAAACTGATATACTGTTTTTGGACTATTTGTAGGTCTTGAAGGTTGATCCGGGTTGGGTATAAGAAAGCCAGCCTCTACAAACTGGTGAACAGTCTGGCGACGAATTGTTTCGCGTGTGTTAGGTGCGTAAGTTTTACCGTAGTTTTGGGCAATAAATTCCATTATTGGAGTAATACCAAGTAGGGGATGACTGGCATTAGACCAACGCATCTCCGGTTTTAGATTTAGCAAAGCCAGCAAAGTAAGGGCAGAACGATCGTTTTGTTGTGCGGATGGCAAACCTAGATCTCTGAGAATAGCCTTAGCTTCCTCAATTTTCTTTATTACATCCATAGAATCCTGAGAATTAGAACGATCGAGCATCTGTTGCAATTCCTCGACGATGAGATTTACAATCTTTTCGGGCTGGCTTTTCTAGAATATCTATTCCTAGTTCTAGAGATAGCTGGATGTATTGAGTGGGTTGAAAAATTTCTGACGATGATATTTTTTCGCTGTTATCCAAATATGCTTTAACAGAACGAGCTAAAGCTTTGGCTAATAGCGGTGGAACTGCATTACCAATCTGATTGAACTGGCTATTTTCAGAACCATTAAATTGAAACCAATCTGGAAAACTCTGAAGTCTAGCACCTTCACGAACTGTTAACCTTCTCCGGCGTCCATCCGGTAAGCGTATCCGCAGCATATCGCCAGTTGCACCGCATAAATTACGACAGGTAACAGTTCTAGAAGGCGCATCTAAATGTAAATCTCTAGGTCTGATACATTTAGATGCCATTTCATATTTTTTCACATACTCATCCATGCTATGAGTAAGAAATTTTGAGTCAGATGCTGTAGAAAATGCAAGTTCTCCTAGCGCTTCTCCGGCAGTATAAGAGGAATAGAGATGAGTTTTTTCCGGCCACTTCCACCCGCCTTGATGTGCTACACAAAAAAGGCGTTCTCTTTTCTGGGGAACACCATAATTTGCCGCATTTAAAACTTCCCATTCTACAATATAGCCGAGTGACTGCAAAGCTATAACAATTTCTTCAAAATACGCCTTGTTGCGGAAAAGCATACCTCGCACATTTTCAAATAAAGCAAGTTTTGGACGATAGCGCTTCACAGCACAAATAAAAGTTGGAAAGCCGTCGCGACTATCTTTTAGTCCTAGTTGATTTCCACCGACACTAAAAGGTTGACATGGAGGGCCACCAATTATGGCGGTTGCGCCGTCTACTAAATTAGATAAGGGTGTTAGATTTACTTGGTAACAGGAACTATGTAGATTATGGCGATAAGTCGTGCAGGCATCTTCTAATATTTCGTAGCCAACTGTTCTAAAACCTGCGGCTTCAAAACCAAGTGCAAGTCCCCCGGAACCAGCGAATAGATCGATTACTAAAGGTTCAGTGGGTTGTTTTGCAGGAAGTTTAAGTTCTTGTTCAAGAAATTCAAGGTAGGGGAGTTTGTTTTTCATCTACCGGAAGTTCAAATTTAGGATACTGCATGATTGTTACAGAGATGATTGGGACAAGTTTAGAAGCTAATTGAGTTAAGCCAAACTTCCATTTAAGTGATGATGGTAAGTCTTGCCAAGAAACTGGTACAAAACCAAAGCGATGATAAAATTGTACTAACTTTTTACCAAGACATTCTAAATAAAGCGGTTGGGTTGCTCGTTGAATTAAATATTTGACTAAATAGCTGCCCAAACCTTTACCTCGCCAAGGAGATGCAACTACTAAACTACCGAGTTCTTGCGCTTCAGGAAAAGAACGCAATTGTCCGCAAGCTACTAAAGTTTTATCACTTTCAATTACCCAAAATTGTTGCCAGCGTAATTGGGTAGGATCGAGTTTGGCACTCAATACTAATTTCCGAATTGCCCAGATATCGCTGGAACTAGCTGGACGGAGAATACATTCTGGTGGCAGGGAATTAGAAAAGTCTGTCATTGAATCGCATTAATAGTCTATCCGAAAAATCAGGTTTCGATATTTTTAACCACAGATGAAGACAGATGAACACAGATAAACACAGATGAATAGATATGTTTGGTTACTCATGAAAGGACTTTTTGGATAAAGTCTAAGGAGATTAGGTATTGAGAAAGGATGAATAATGAAAAAACCTTTTCCCAATCCCCAGTCCCCAGTCCCCATTCGCCAACCCCCATTATCGGGATTTCATGTCTGCGATCGCACCTCTAGCCACTCCGGCGATCGCTTGCTCTGTCGCTTTCGGTAAGTGATAATACTTCCCACCGGATGTTTTCGCCATTTCCTTCGCGAAACCAGTGGAAATAAACTTATTTTCCGTATCGATGACTAGCAGTTGAATCCCCAAGCCTCTAATTCTAGCGGTGATTTCCAACAGTTCAGCTTTGATATCCGGTTTTTCCCCTTCTGCCAAGGGTTCGCCCAAAGAACGCGCTAAGGGAATGTTACCACGACCGTCGGTAATCGCGACAATTACTACCTGACCGATATCCCCAGACATCTGTGCGTTAATCCCCACTCGTACTGCTTGAGTTAAACCATGTGCTAACGGGGAACCACCTCCACAAGGTAACAGTTCCAGACGCCGACGCGCTAATGCGATCGAACGAGTCGGCGGTAACAGCACGTCGGCGCGTTCCCCACGGAAGGGTATCAACGCCACTTGGTCGCGATTTTCATACGCCTCCGTCAGCAAGCGCATCACCGCACCTTTAGCTGATTGCATCCGGTTCAGCGCCATCGAGCCAGAAGCATCCACCACAAAGACTACTAGGGAACCAGCTTTGCGTACCAACCTTTTTGATCGAATATCTCCTTGTTCGACAAATACCCGCTTTGTCTGCCTTGGTAAGGGGGTTTGCGGGGATCTTTCTCGTCGCGCCTTCTGGTAAGGCGCAGCTGCTCGTAAAGTGGCATCAATGGCAATTCGTCGCACGCGGCCTTTTGGTATCATGGGCTTGACGTAGCGACCTCTATCTTCGGAAAAGATTTTGCTGCGAGCGCCTGATTTACCGCGCCGTTGTGCCATTTGGGCAAAGCAAAGTACGGTGGGGTCGAGGATGACTCCTTCTGGATCGAAAATAAACTCTTCTGGGATACTTGGTTGTTCTTCCTGCGGTTCTTCGGGGTTTTCTTCTTCTTCCTGTTCGTCCTGTTCTTGTTCGGATCGATCTTCTGGCGGCGGTGGCGGTGGCGGTGGTGGCGGCGGTTGATCTTCTGGTGGCGTCTGCAAAATTGTCGCTCTTGGGACTATTACCAGTTCTACTCCACGGCGCAAATCTTCAGCATTTACGTCTGTGCGTCCGTCCAAAGCGGCAGCTGCTTTGGCAACTCGGACGGCAAATAATTCGGCTCTATGTCCCTGTACGCCTGCGCGAATTGATTCTTCTACTAAATATGTTATTTGTTCTTGGGTGATGCGGACTTCTTTGAGCCATTCCCGCGCCAGAATTATTTGAGTTTTGAGGTTATCGATGTCTTCGCTGTACTGTGCGAGGAATTCTTGGGGATTTCTGGAGTATTCTAAAGCTTGTTCTACTGCTTGGACTCGATCGTCTAATCCGAGTATCGCATCAGCTGAGAGGGTGATGGCAATGCGATCGAGCAAATGTTCCCGCAGCGCACCTTCTTCGGGGTTGTAAGTGGCAAGGAATAGCGCTTGGCAAGGATGCACAACGCTAATCCCTTCCCGCTCAATTAGATTTCGTCCTTCAGATAATACTGTGAGCAGTTGGTTGGCAATTTGGTCATCTAGTAGGTTAATCTCATCTACGTAGAGAACGCCTCGATGTGCTGCTGCGAGCAATCCTGGTTGAAATACTGATTCTCCGCGTTTGACTGATTGTTCGACATCCACTGAACCCAGCAATCTGTCTTCTGTAACTCCCAAGGGAATTTGGATGAAGGGTGCTGGGATAATTTGTGTTTCTATCTCCCCCTCTCCCCCTCTCCCACTCCCCCCCTCTTCATCATTGGGTTCTTCGTTCCAGAAAGAACCTTTGATGACTTCGATGGGTGGTAGGAGTTCGTGCAAAGCGCGTGCCATAACGGATTTGGCTGTGCCGCGACGACCTGCGATCGCAACTCCCCCCAATCCCGGATCTACCGCCGCCAGCAGCAGTGCTAGTTTGATTGCTTCCTGACCGACGACGGCGGCTAGGGGAAATGTTCTATTTGCCGATGTGCTAATGGCTGGCATAGTATTCTGCGTTTTTAGTCCAGTTTTTCAGCATAACGCAGACTTTGCCCAGCCAGAACGGTTTGTAATTCTCTAATACCCGATCTCCAATGCCCTATTACCCCTAACATGAATCTGTGTCAGAGGCAAATATGTGCTAAAGCCGATTCTTTCCCCGATTTTAAAACGCTGTTTTCTTCATTGACCTGGATGCGATCGCAAGGAAGTATTGCAGATAAAATTTTCTTGTCCATCTCGCACATATAAATTTCCAATTGAGCATCCAGATCCGCTTCAAAGAAGAACCGCTCTTTTGGAAAAACAACCCGCTCATACTTCGACTTGGCAATATTCGTAAGCCGAACTATTTGAATATAGCTAGTGTTGTTGATATAGAAACAAAGAATTTTATCGGGTTTTTCTAAATTTAAATTCAATTGTGTTTGAATCATTTTTTATTTGGGTATTTGAAGGGCTATTTTGTCTGGCTTGTGTTTAATTTACTTGTTAATTTTTTGTTCTATATCTATCTAAGGGCTGATGCGAGTGTTAAGTTATTTTGTTGGGTTAAACACAAGAAGGTTTAATGATACGCGCCAATAAATCTGCAACATCAAGCAACTGGGATTTCCGCAAGGCTCCATCTGCTACCGAAACGCCTACGTCTTAGAAGAGGTTGATTATTCCAAGATCCCATGCTATAGTAATGCAAATTTGAGTAAGTCAGCCTAATCCAGGGCTTAAAAACCTGGAGCGGAGGAACCACCTTTTGGGGCGTATTTTTGCCTTTTTTTGTGAGAAAGTAGGCAGAAAAGGACATCTCTCAGTCCTAGCCCGTCAGCTAACTTCGTAGGCATTGAGAGGAGACTGAAGAGTCAGCATTATTCGTAGTGTTTTGAACTCGTCAGTGTCCCCGGCTGGTACTGCTCAGCGTTCTTGTACCTGCGCCTGACCTGACACTTATGGCTATTCAATTGAATCTGTCTGCGATCGCGGTTGCCGGACAGGCAGCTTGGAGACGCGCTAAACCTGTTGTTCTCCGGGATGTCGTCATATTGCCTGCGATCGGTTTCTTGGGGATTATTGTCCTGTGGTGGATTGTTGCCCTTGCCAATCACGAATTGATGCCTACCCCGCCAGAAGCGCTGGTTGCTAATCTCGATTACATACTAAACCCGTTTTATGAACGCGGCCCAGGTAATTTGGGGATTGGTTGGTTATTGCTGGCAAGTCTAAGACGGGTATTGCTGGGATTTCTTTTGGGTGCTGTCGTAGCAATTCCTTTAGGGTTTCTGATTGGGATGTCCAGACCCGCTATGTTAGCGCTTAATCCCATCATTCAGATTTTTAAACCCGTATCGCCCCTAGCTTGGCTTCCCATCGCTTTAGCCATCTTCAACTTGGCAGAACCATCGGCTATTTTTGTTATCTTCATCACATCTTTGTGGCCGACGATTATTAATACCGCTTTGGGCGTTTCTAGCGTTTCCAAGGATTATATAGATGTGGCAAAGGTGCTGGAAATGCCACGTTGGCGACAAATTACCAAGATTATTTGGCCAGCAAGTTTACCCTACATCTTTACAGGTTTGCGAATCAGTTTAGGGATTGCTTGGTTGGTAATTGTTGCGGTAGAAATGCTGACGGGCGGTATTGGTATCGGCTTTTTCGTCTGGGATGAATGGAGCCGTTTAAACCTGAGTTCCGTGTTTTTAGCAGTGCTGGTGATTGGCTTAACAGGGTTGCTGCTTGACTGGGCTGTTGGCAAAGTTGAGGAATTGGTAACTCACCGTCCTAGAACTTCAAATTAGTCAGTGGTCAGTGGTCAGTGGTCAGTGGTCAGTGGTCAGTGGTCAGTGGTCAGTGGTCAATGGTCAGTGGTCAGTGGTCAGTGGTCAATGGTCAGTGGTCAGTGGTCATTGAAAAAACGCCAAATGACTGATGACAAATAACAATTATCAATCGGTGGAGTTGATCTATGAGTAACACCGACAATAACTATTGGAATCGGCGAGATTTTCTGTTGGGAATGGGCGCGGCGGCGGCTGGAATGGCGCTATCGTCCTGTGGAATTTCAGGCGATCGCTCTGCTAAAGGACTCACCCCAGAAGCCTTAGCAGTCAAACCTGTTGTAGATCCGGACACATTGGAAAAACGAGATATCACCGTCGGGTACGTTCCCGTTAACGACTGTGCGCCATTTGCGATCGCCTGGAAAAAAGGTTTCTTCCGCAAATACGGTTTAAACGTCACACTCAACCGCGAAGCTAGTTGGGCCACCTCCCGCGACGGCATCATTTTTGGACGCCTCGACGCCTCACCCGTCGTATCCGGTGCCGTCACCAACGCCAGAATAGGAGCCGAAGGCGCACGCCACGCCCCCCTGTGTGCGGCGATGACAATTCACCGCCACGGTAACGCCATGACAATGAACCGGGCGATGTGGGATTTTGGGTTGCGTCCCTGGCGGGAATACAACGGCGATTTGGAAGCGTTTGGAAGAGATTTCCGAAACTACTTTGACAAGCAACCAGCAGAGGGAAAAGTTTGGGCGGTAGTGCTGAGTTCCGCGATTTACGAATACTTTGTCCGCTACTTATCTGCTGCTGCTGGTGTCGATCCTTTCAAAGAATTTCGCATCATTATCATTCCCCCGCCGCAGATGGTGACTAATGTGCGAATTGGCGCAATGCAAGCTTACATGGTGGCAGAACCTTGGAACACGCGGGCAATCAAAGGTAATGAGGGAGTTGGTTTTACCTTCGCTCAAGGCAGAGAAATTTGGGAAGGACATCCCGATCGACTTTTGGGTGTAATGGAAACTTTCATCAATAATTATCCCAAAACTTATCGTTCTCTGGTGAAAGCAATGATTGAAGCTTGCCAGTATTGCAGCAAACCCGAAAATCGCCAAGAAGTAGCCGAATTAATTACAGAGCGATCTTTTACAGGCGCAAAACCAAAGCAAGGGCCGATCGATAAGTTTACGCGACCGGCAATCGTCGGCGAATACAACTATGGCGGCTTTGATGATAAAGAGCGCATTCTCAATTCATCTGAAACAACTCTTTTCTTTGATTTACCTCCCAATCTTGGCAGAGTGCCGGGAGACCACTCAACATTTATGTGGCAGTCGGAAAGTATCTGGTTAATGACTCAAGCAGCTCGGTGGGGACAAATTAAAGAAATTCCCAAAAATGCCGAAGAATTGGCTCGTAAAGCTTGGAAAACCGATCTCTATCGCGAGATAGCTACAGAAATGGGCATTCAATGTCCCAATGAAAATTACAAAGTTGAACCGGCTGAAGTATTCATAGACAAAAAATCTTTCGATCCCAGCGATCCTGTCGGCTATCTCAACAGTTTTCAAATCAGGGCAAATGCTCCGAATCGCTTTTTCATGTCTTAAGTAGGTGGGCATAATTAAACGTAAAACTGCCAGGCACCTTAGAAACCCGGTTTCTTGGAGAAACCCGGTTTCTTGGAGAAACCCGGTTTCTGGGAGAGGTTTCTGGGAGAGGTTTCTGGGAGAGGTTTCTTGGAGAAACCCGGTTTCTTGGAGAAACCCGGTTTCTGGGAATTAAGTTTATTTACGCCCACCTACTTAATAACTTTTTTGTCTACTAACTCAAAACCATTCTAGGAGTATAAAATGACTAAATACACTTCTGTGTCAAGCAATGCCGATCAACATTCTATCCGTCGCCCTGGATTTCTGGAAATTAGCAATATAGTCAAGTCTTACCGCACTGCTGATGGGGGTGAGTTTGTCGTTCTCAATGGTATCGATCTTACTGTCGGTGAAGATGAATATATTTCTGTCATCGGTCACTCCGGCTGCGGTAAATCAACCTTGCTCAAAATTGTGGCTGGTTTGGAAAAACCGACTTCTGGAGGGGTTTGGCTGGATGGAAGAGAAGTTCGCAAACCAGGGAGCGATCGCATGATGGTATTTCAACATTATGGGCTGCTACCGTGGTTAACCGTGCGCGAAAATATTCGGCTGGCTGTGGATGAAGTGCTAGAAAATACTAGCCGTGCCGAAAAGATTGGCATTGTTAACGAACACCTGGCAATGGTAAATTTAAATGCGGCGGCTGATAAGTATCCCGATGAAATTTCTGGCGGTATGAAACAGCGAGTTGGCATTGCTAGAGCCTTAGCAATTCGACCGAAAATGTTGTTGATGGATGAACCTTTTGGGGCGCTCGATGCACTGACTCGCGGTAAATTGCAGCGACAGGTACTTGATATTTGGGAAAGTCACAAGCAAGCTGTGATGATGATTACCCACGATGTGGACGAAGCGATTTATATGTCAGATAGAATAGTGCTGATGACTAATGGCCCTGCCGCTACAATAGGAGAGATTTTGGAGGTGCCTTTTGAGCATCCGCGCGATCGGGCCGCTATGCGAAACTCCAAAGAGTATTATGAACTACGCGATCGCGCTCTGAATTTCCTGGATCGGTATTTTACCCAAGACGAGTAGATTAATAACCTTACTCCATAGAAACAACATTCTCCCGAAATAATTCCTTCGAGCAAGCAGATAGTATTTTATGGCAAGCACGTTGTCTATTTGAGGAATAGCGCGTGTTCTTATTCTTATCTGCGTTAATCTGCGTGTATCTGTCTACATCTGCGGTAAAATTTTAACCAACGATGACAACAGAGAATTTCACGATATCACTCATGTACTAACGATGCAACCGGACAGTATATATACTCCGCACGGGCACAAACTGTTATTTTTGATTTGTAGGGGCGAACGCGAGTGCGTGCCGTAGGCATTAGCATTGCGGTAAATATCTTTGGGTTCAACCAACAAATTAATACGGTCATGCTTCGCCCCTACTGCTGGGTTAAAAAAGCTCGTTCTGTGACCGTGCTGAGTATAACTCAGTGAAGAGGAATGTTGGCAATGCAGTCAATATTAGCTTTACAAATTACCTAGTTCACTTGAGAATGGGGAGTGCGATCGCGCCCCCCATTCTCCCTATCCAGCGTCAGATATAGATTTCAGACCTTGGAGGGATGTAAAAGAGTCTCAGATCCGGCGATTCTAAGCCAGAGGACGTTAGTTTTGCCGAAATATAGAGTTTATACTCGCATAATCTGATTATCTCGGCTGGCAAATAAGAAGGGATGAGGGAAATACTATGTTTCATATTGCGGGAGAAATGCTGGGATGGTACAGCCTGCCATTCTCGATAGCCCAGATGACTCCAGACGATCGCACCGTTACCACGCCAGCACAGGCAGCAGGTCTCTTTTCGGGGCCGCAATTTTTTGTGGTTTTGATTGCTGGGGTAGTGCTGGCTTTTGCCTTCCAACTGCTGTTAACAAACCTCTCCGTAGCTGCCGGTATTTCATACATGGGACACAGCTCGGATGATAATAATGACGATGATGAGAGCGGTAGCTTCGGTGGCACGATTCGTAAAATTGGCAAGGCAGTCGGGATTTGGACTCTAGTCACCGTCACTATAGCCTTATTCTTTGCCTGCTTTCTAGCAGTGAATCTAAGCCTCCTGAGCCCTGTTGATATGGGTTTGGGTGCTATTCTGGGTTTGGTGATCTGGGGGGCGTACTTCTCCCTACTGGTTTGGGTGAGTTCGACGACGGTGGGTTCCCTGATCGGTTCGGTTGTAAATACGGCAACTTCCGGCTTTCAAGCGATTTTGGGAACGGCAACCGCCGCTTTGGGCGCTAAAGCTGTTAACAGTCAGGTGGTTGCCACTGCCGAAGCTGCTGCCGCCGCAGTGGGTCGGCAACTCGGTTCCGCGATCGATCCTACGAGTATGCGGGAAACTCTTGAGGATTATTTGGAGAGCCTGCGTCCGCCAGAGTTAGATGTGCAAGGGGTACGCCGGGAATTTGAAAAGCTGCTGAATAACTCCGAACTCAAAGCGATCGCACCCGATAACCTCCGCAACATCAATCGTCAGACATTTTTGGACTTGGTGAGCAGCAACACCAATATCTCCAAACGCGATGTAAATCGGATCGCAGACCAGCTGGAAGACGCCTGGAAGCAAGTCACCAGCAAGGGGC
The DNA here is from genome assembly GCF_023333595.1 of Argonema galeatum A003/A1. Taxonomy (GTDB): domain Bacteria; phylum Cyanobacteriota; class Cyanobacteriia; order Cyanobacteriales; family Aerosakkonemataceae; genus Argonema; species Argonema galeatum. The sequence continues at coordinate 133,542 of NZ_JAIQZM010000008.1, read as the reverse complement.
CGCAGGGCGACGTGATGGGCGAATTGCTCAACTATCTCAAGTCTGCACAAGCCAAGGAATTGAAGTCGCCTGAGTTAAATACTAAACTCGACCAGCTGATTGCAGAAATGCGCTCGTCGCGTCAGGTAACTCAAGATCAAACAGAGAAAACTCCCGGTTTGATGGATCAAGCACGGCAGATGGCTATGACCGCAATTACGGGCGTAGTTATGGGAAGAGCCGATCTTTCGGATCTCGATGTTCACAGTATCCTGAATCGGCTGCAACAGTTTAGAGAGCAATTGGCATCTGGAACAGATAAACTCACGGCTCAGGTGTCCGATAAAATACCAGCGTTACCGGGTACTCCCAATACCATTCGGCTGGATGTGGAAAATTATCTGCTGAATACTTATCCCTGGCACTTGAACCGGGAAACGATTAAGCAAGAATTCAAACAGGTAATCTACGACCCGGAAGCAGACCCGGTAACTGTTAGCCGACAGTTGGAGCAACTAAAGCGATCGAATTTCGCGGATTTGCTTCAGTCGCGGGGTCTCCTTACCCAAGATAAAATCAACGAAATTGCCGACCAACTAGAAGAAATTCGGCTGGATGTTTTAAACGCGGTTCAATATAGGGAGAAGGAAGAAAAATCGCAGGATCTTCGCACGCGAGTAGAAAATTACCTGCGCGACACGAGAAAAGAAGACCTGAATCCAGAAAGCATTAAGGGCGATTTCAAAGCTCTGTTGTCAGATGCAGATACTGGATATGAAGAATTGCGCGATCGCATCTCCCAATTTGACCGCAACACCTTGGTGCAACTCCTCAGTCAGCGTCAAGACATCACTGCGGAGGAAGCAGATAGAATAGTTGGCAATCTGGAAGAAAACCGCGATCGTATCCTTACCGAAGCTAAAGGACTCCAAGACCGAGCCAAAGCTGAAGTAGAAGCGCTGTGGTTGAATTTAGAGTCTTACTTGCGTAACACTGGCAAGCAAGAACTCAATCCCGAAGGCATCAAGCGGGATATCAGCACCCTGCTGGATAACCCCACGGCGGGAATGCACCTGATTCGCTCGCGGCTGTCTCGCTTCGATCGCGATACGCTGGTTAAACTGCTCAGTCAGCGCCAAGACCTGAACGAGGAACAAGTCAATCAAGTCATCGATCAAGTCCAAAGCGCTTGGACTAACGTTGTCCATGCACCGCAAGCTGTGGTGGATAAAACTAAGGAACAGTACGATCGAGCTACAACCGCTATTACCGATTACCTGCGTAACACAGGCAAGGAAGAACTGAATCCCGAAGGCATCAAGCGGGATTTGGTTAGACTTTTCGATAACCCCAAAGAAGGCGCATTGGCGATACGCGGTCGGCTGTCTCAAGTCGATCGGGACACCCTGGTGAAACTGCTCAGTCAACGCAAAGACTTGAGTGAGGAGCAAGTTAATCAAGTTATCGATCAGGTGCAAGATACGATTCGCAGCATCGTGAAAGCGCCTCGCCGTTTTGCTCAAAGGACTCAAGCTACTGTGCGGGATTTCCAAACTACTTTGGAAGATTATCTGCGTAACACTGGCAAGGACGCTCTCAATCCAGAAGGCATTAAGCGCGATTTGTCTCTCGTGCTGAATGACCCCCGCACGGGCATGGAGAGTTTGGGCGATCGCCTCTCTCGCATAGACCGCGATACATTAATATCACTGCTATCCCAGCGCTCAGATATTTCTGAAGAAGAAGCCGCTCAGACTGTAGATCGAGTCCTCGCCGTCCGCGACCAGTTCGTCGAGCAAGTGCGGAGCATCCAGCGCGGTATCCAAGATGCTGTAGACGGCATTTTTGCCCAAATCCGCAACTACCTCAACTCCCTCGATCGGCCCGAACTTAACTACGATGGCATCAAGCGCGATGTCCGCCAGTTGTTTGATGACCCGCAAGCTGGGTTTGATTCCCTCCGATATCGCCTCGGTCAATTCAACCGCGACACCCTTGTGGCGATTATCAGTTCCCGCGAAGACATCTCAGAAGCTGACGCCAACCGACTGATCGACCAAATTGAAGTCGCACGCAATACTGTACTGCAACGTGCAGAACGCATCCAGCAGGAAGCGCAACGACGCATGGAAGATGTGAAGCGACAAGCAACCAAACAAGCCGAAGAAACTCGCAAAGCAGCAGAAATAGCAGCTTGGTGGCTCTTTGGTACAGCGCTTACTTCTGCCATAGCTTCGGCACTTGCTGGTGCGATCGCTGTAGCCACATAAAATGTAACAGATTTCTCCGCTAACCTCAGATCCAAGCCTCTCTAATCACAAAAACGAGAGGCTTTTTTATTTATAGTAATTCAAGTTGCTAGTTACTTGCTTTCTTGGTATGTTGTTGCGCTTTAGCGCTCTTACAGCGGCAGCCGCGTGAGCTACAATAAAATGATTTTCTTCATAGCGTAGGGGCGGGTTTGGCAAATAATTTGTGGCTAACCCACAAGAATCATCACAAAACCCGCCCTTACAACAAATTTGGCAGATAATTTGTGGCTAACCCACAAGAATCCGGGCAAAACCCACCCCTACAATTTACCAGTACCTACCCACTCGCAAGCCGCTGTATTACAACTGGGATAAGAGCGCGGCATCGCAACAACGTACCCAAGAAAGCGATCGCCCTTTCCCTTATCCACTAAAATAAAAATAAGATTAAAATTACCGATATGATCCAACAACTACCAACTGAAACCAAACCAACAGTCATCTACCCCGACAGCGACGGTCAACCAATGTCAGATAATACCAAACAATTTCGATGGATTGTTATTATCAAAGAAAACCTAGAAATCTTATTTGCCAATAACCCAGATGTATTTGTTGCAGGCGATCTGCTTTGGTATCCAGTTGAAGGCGACAACAAAACCCGCATAGCACCTGATGCAATGGTTGTTTTTGGCAGACCAAAAGGAGACAGAGGTTCCTACAAACAATGGGAGGAAAATAACATCTCTCCCCAGGTAGTGTTTGAAATTTTATCGCCAGGAAATCGACTCAAAGAGATGACCAAAAAACTCCTCGTTTATCAACAATATGGAGTTGAGGAATATTATATCTACGATCCAGATGAAGTGGAATTGACTGGTTTGATACGTTCTGAAAATCGATTAGAAGAGATTGAGGATATCAATGGTTGGATCAGTCCGCGATTGGGGATAAAATTTGAACTTACATCTGATACTCTAGAAATTTACCGTCCCGATGGACAGCGATTTCTTACCTCTATTGAACTCGATGGATTGAGGGAACAGGAACGCCAACGCGCTGAGGAAGAACGACAACGCGCTGAGGAAGAACGACAACGCGCTGAGGATGCGATCGAACAACTGGAAGAGGAGAGACAGCGATATCAAGCTTTAATAGCGCTGTTACGAGAAAAGGGGATTGACCCAGAACAATTGTAGGCGATTGATGATAGAAATTCGACAGAAACTGGGTTTCTAGCTCAATCGCCTTATCAAGCAGAATAGATTTTTTTACGCGCAGGTGCAATGGGAATTTCTTTGCCCTTTTCTTGATAATCTTCTTTCACCAATTCCCAAGCTTCTTTCAATTCCTCTAAAGCTTAAGAAACTCGCAAAGCAGCAGAAACAGCAGCTTGGTGGCTCTTTGGTACGGCGCTTACTTCTGCCATAGCTTCAGCAGTTGCTGGTGCGATCGCTGTAGCCACATAAAATATAACAGATTTCTCCGCTAACCTCAGATCCAAGCCTCTCTAATCACAAAAACGAGAGGCTTTTTTATGTTCCAGGTACGTTGTTGCGCTTTAGCGCTCTTATCCAGGTACGTTGTTGCGCTTTAGCGCTCTTACAGCGGCAGCGGCTGATGGTACAATAAAATGATTTTCTTCATAGCGTAGGCGCGGGTTTGGCAGATAAGTAGGTGGACGTATAGCAGCTTGCGAGTGGGTGAGGTACAGGCAACCTGTAGGGGCGGGTTTGGCAGATAATTTCTGGTTTTCAGACAAGAATAATGGCAAAACCCGCCCCTACGAACGCGCTATCAAAGAACTGATTTCACTGTACTTCACGCGGCTGCAAGCCGCTGTAAATAAACTGAACTCCCAGAAACCCGGTTTCTCCAAGAAACCGGGTTTCTAAGGGCCTGGCAGTTTTAGGTTTAATTATACCCACCTACTTCTAGCTATACCTCACCCACTCGCAAGGCGCTGTAAAGTCAGTTATCGCGAACTATTGCTGGGGATTTGACGATCGATCTGGCGGAGATTGTTGCACTCGCTGCAAACGCATTTCGGCTTCTTCTATTTGTTTCTGAATCAGTCTGAGTTGAGCTTCCGAAACTTGCCTTTGAGCTTCCAGGAGTTGCGTTTCTTTACGAATGTGTTCCATTCTAACGTTGTGGGAGTTGGTGCGTCCGGGTTGAAAAATTATGCCCATGTAAACTGTTAAGTTAGAACTATCGAGAGTGTTAACTCCGACTGAAAGATTGAGTCCCCAATCATTTTCTGTATTAACCGGGGTGTCTATAGGAACATTTAAGGGATAAATAAGTCGATCGGGGTATTCTGGGAAGTTATTTGAGAAGTTATTATTGTTGTTGTTTTGATTTGGCGAAGCATTGAGGAGGTTGTTATTTGAGTTATCTCCTATTCCCGGTGTAGTTGTTTGCGGTTGTGTAAGTGTTTGTTGAGCGCGAGTTGGTTTAGCGAATGCAATTTCTAAACCTAAAATTGCACAATATGTATAAACAAGTATCGCCGAGAATTTTTTCAACATGATCTACTCCTCCCACACGAGCTATTTCTGAAATAGAAGATAATAGCAAGTTGGCTTTCGCGCTAGGTCAAGCCAACCTGCTATTCTTTTGAACGAACGGCATCCGCGTGCTAATTAACATTCACTGTCAGGGTTTGATTCAGACTACCGCTACCTTGATTTTGCTGGGAAATTCTGGTGTTGGAGCCTACAAATTCGATCCGAACCGAGCTGCTTGCTGGTCTGTAAGTACCAGAAATCTCAATAGTATTGCTTCCCCTGGAAAGACGGGGTGAAAGGTTAATCTCGGTTCGGTTATTTCTCAGTCTTTGTACAACTGCACCATTTAGCCTAACTTCTCCGTTTAACCGAGCGCCTGCGGTAGCGGTGCTGACTCTGAGAGTGTACGGTCGTCTGAGATTAGCCGAGCTAATATTAATGGTTGATTCCTGACTCTGGGTGGTGGTTATTTCTCCATTCGATCGCCCCGAATACGGCGTGCGCTGGCGCTGGATTGTGGTTTGCTGAGGTTGTTGAGGTTGAGATGAGTTAGTGCGAGGAGTTCTGGGTTGTCTGGTGGGACTATCCCAGTCGTTGCTGTCTCTGATGTTGACGCTCCGATCGCCCCTTTGAACGGAAACTCCGTTATTATTTATCTCGACAGAACTTTCGTCGGTTTGAACTGACATTTGGGCTAAGGTTATTGCAGAAGCACCGACTAGGGATGCGACAAACGCAGTAGCAAGAGTAAAGTGTTTGATTTTCATATGCTTGGTAAACCAATTGAATAGAAGAACTATTCCCGATCGCGGGTTTTATTGCCCCTGTATCCGATTCACTGGATTATTTGGGTCATCGGCTGGATTAAATACATCTGCTTTTGGGTTAACTCTCACTCGCACGGTGGGTGTGGTGACTCCAGTTCCGCCATCGCTTCCACCTTGTATTACTTGGTTTACTTCTCGTCTTTGGACTGCTGGAGCTGTACCGCCTTGTTGAAGTTGTTCGCCGGTGGTGGTGATAGAGTTTCCAGTACAAGGGCCTTGACTTTGCATATTTACGTTATTGGTGCGATCGGTCGGGCGACGGGAACCGCTTATGGTAGCTTGCTGTCCTACGTCGGTCATCACGCATTGTGCAGAAGCCATCCGAGTTGTGGAAGGTGCGATTAGACACGCGGAAAAAGATAGTAAGCCGATGGAAAATAATGAGGCAAATTTCATGACTTAATTCCTAGTTTTTGAAGTGGAACAATCTACCAGCAGTTACTTGTAAATACAGAACTGCTATTTCGGACAACGTTATCCTCGGCGATATCTATTTGAGTGCTTTGGATTTGGGTCGATCGGCTACAGTAGGTTTCGTCAGAAATATTTTGAGTGGAGCGATCGCGCACGTCATCCCAGTTTCGATCTGTATTTATTTGAATCGACGAGCTATTGGATCTAATGGTAGTTCTATTTCGACCCGTATCAAGCTCGATGTCTCCATCTTCAGATATTCTGGCTCTGACATTACCGGCTTCTACCTCTATGTCATCCGCTTTTACCCGGTTAGGTAATGATAGTAAAACTGCGATCGCACCAAACAATATTATCGTTTTGCGTATCATCACTACCAACCTCCTTTATATAGGTATAGAGAGAGTAGCAGGTGTATGCTCTCTCTCTAATTTTGATTAAACGGGCTATGGTTGGGTTTCGTTACCCTCAAATTTTGCATCAATATTAGTCATCAGTTTTATTCGCCTACCAAAGGCAAGGTATATACCAGAAAAGCTCCTGACTGATGACTGATGACGGATCAGTTACCCAAATTCACTCGGCGACGACCAGCGGGAGCGGCGTTCGTATCGCTTTGGTCAACATTCGTTTGTCGTTGGTTTGAGCGAACTTGATTACCTTTACCTTCAATATCGACATTATTGCGCTGTCTTTGGACGACACCATTGCTACCGCAGGGTTTCGACGCTTGGTTAACATTGGTCTGGGTGTTACCCACGTCAACACCGTTGCTGTCCCCCGTAAGTACTATGTTGGTTCTTTGCTTTTGAATGGTTGCAGCGTCGTTTGGGGTTGGGCAACCTGACTGTGCGGCTTGCTGTGCTTTGACCGGCAGGTAAGCAGATCCTAATGCGGCGATGCTGAAAAGACCTACGATCCAGATTCTTGGGTTTCTCACTTTAAGCTCCTAGCTTTCTCGCAATGAATATTTTCCGGCTTTGGATAGATGCTTTTACTGCTGCAAGGCAGTAACTCTTGTATAAGTTCACAATAACACTTTATAAAGTATATATAAAAAAAAGTTATATGTTGCTGAATCTTTATAAAGCCTTCATCTGGCCTTCATATTTCATTCTATCCTTGACAAAAAACGCAAGTTGTGGTATTAGTTTTTGGATAACAGTAGCTGTAGGGTGCGTCAGATCCCAGAATTTTGGAGACGATCGCTAATTTTATCGCTCTGACGGACCCTACTGAATGTAACTAGCGACTTGAGTTAGTAGATTAAAAAGTGCGATCGTTTCTATATCAAGAAAATACAAATTTTACTTGACATCTTCTGAAACTCGATCTAAAATTGAAGTTAATATTATATTAACTTCATATATAAACCATGATCGAACCAACTGTAAAAACATCAACTTTTCAGCAAGCAATTGACTTTATAGAAGCTTTATCCTTGGAAGACCAAGAGATCCTGATAGATATTATCCAGAAACGCATCAAAGAACAGAAAAGAAGACAACTATTGCAAGATATTGCCGAAGTTGAATCTGAGTATGCTGAAGGAAAGGTAAAATTTGGGACTGTGGATGATTTCTTGGCGGAGTTAGATAAGTGAAAAAAATAACTTGGACTCCTAAATCAATCCGCAATTTTAAGAGTTTAGTTCGTCGAAATCAACAACTACGACCCCTAATAGAGGAAATTTTACGAAGACTAGCGGAAGATCCATTTCACCCTAGTTTGCGTACTCATAAACTTCAAGGGGATTTATCTAATGTATGGTCTTGTTCCATTGACTATAGTTATCGTATTTTGTTTAAATTTGTCAAAAATTCTGATAATGAAGATGCAATTTTATTAATAAAAATTGGCGACCACGATGAAGTTTATTAGACTGAAGTTAGAAAACCGAAATAAACCCGGTTTCTTTTAGAAACCGGGTTTATAGCTCAATTATCAAGCCGAATAGATTTTTTTACGCGCAGGTGCAACAGGAATTTCTTTCCCCTTTTCTTGATAATCTTCTTTCACCAATTCCCAAGCTTCTTTCAATTCCTCCAAAGCTTGTTGAGGAGTATCACCGAAAGCGGAAATATTAGGAATTTCTTGCAAATGAGCAAGCCAATCTCCTTGTTCATCAACATATAAATTAATCGTAAAACCATCAAAGTTATAGTTATTAAAATCCATTATTCTTCTACCTCTTGATATTCAAAAAATTGCTGAATTTGATAGACTTTTGCTTTTCCATCTTTGCGCGGTTGAATCGGTAAAGGTTGACCTTTCGGTGAATACCATAACCGATCGCTACCTTTTTGGCGGCTAAACTTCCACCCATTTTGACTTAGGAGAGTTTCAACTTCATCAAAAGTCAGATTTTCTGGGCTATTTTTAGCTTTTTGCCATAGCTTTTCTTTTTTGCTCATAATATTATTATAATATCGAAATACCCAATTAGAGGAAAAGCAGTATGGTACAACAACTACCAACTGAAACCAAACCAACAGTCATCTACTCCGACAGCGACGGTCAACCAATGTCAGACAACACCAAACAATTCCGCTGGATTGTCACTATCAAAGAAAACCTAGAAATCTTATTTGCCAATAATCCAGAGGTATTTGTTGCAGGCGACTTGCTCTGGTATCCAGTTGAAGGCGACAACAAAACCCGCATAGCACCTGATGCAATGGTTGTTTTTGGTAGGCCAAAAGGAGACAGAGGTTCCTACAAACAATGGGAGGAAAATAACATCCCTCCCCAGGTGGTGTTTGAAATTTTATCGCCGGGAAATCGACTCAAAGAGATGACCAAAAAACTCCTCGTTTATCAACAATATGGAGTTGAGGAATATTATATCTACGATCCAGATGAAGTGGAATTAACCGGATTGATAAGATCTGGGGATAGATTAGAAGAGATTGAGGAGATGAATGGTTGGATCAGTCCGAGATTGGGGATAAGATTTGAACTGACATCTGATACTCTCGAAATTTTTCGTCCCGATGGACAGCGATTTCTTACCTCTGTTGAACTCGATGGGTTGAGGGAACAGGAACGCCAACGCGCTGAGGAAGAACGACAACGCGCTGAGGATGCGATCGCACAACTGGAAGCAGAAAGACAGCGATATCAAGCTTTAATAGCACTGTTGCGAGAAAAAGGGATCGATCCAGAACAATTGTAGGCGATTAAAGTCATAAACCCGACAAAAAGATGGTTTTGCTCACAATACCGGCAGATATTAGTGCTGCACCGATCGCGATCGCAATTTTCCTGCTCACCCTCACCCTCGTCATCTGGCAACCGCGAGGATTGGGTATCGGCTTCAGCGCTTTGGGAGGAGCCCTCTTGGCTCTTGCTACCGGCGTCGTTACTTTAAAAGATATTCCAGAAGTTTGGCAAATTGTTTGGAATGCCACCTTCACCCTAGTGGCTCTAATTATCATTTCCCTCATTTTGGATGAAGCCGGTTTTTTCCGTTGGTTGGCGCTTCATGTCGCCCGGTGGGGCAGAGGTAGAGGTAAATTACTCTTCCCTTTAGTAATATTACTGGGAGCGGTTGTGACAGCTTTGTTTACCAACGATGGCACCGCCCTCATTCTCAACCCAATTGTCATAGAAATGCTGCTGGTGTTGGGCTTTGGTTCCCAAACTACCCTCGCATTTGTAATGGCGACAGGCTTTATCGCGGACACGACGAGTCTGCCGCTGACGGTGAGCAATTTAGTTAATATTATCAGCGCTGACTATTTCCATATTTCTTTTGGGGAGTATGCTTTGGTGATGGTGCCGGTGAATTTTGTTGCCGTTGCTGCCAGTTTGGGAGTTCTTTGGTTTTACTTTCATCGCTCTATCCCAGTTAGCTATTCTATTAACGATTTGGCATTACCGGGAAGCGTCATTCGCGATCACCTCGTCTTTCGTTGCAGCTTTATCGTTTTAGGGTTGCTTTTGTGCGGTTACTTCCTCGCCGAACCTCTGGGAGTGCCAGTTTCCTTAATTGCTGGTTTGGGTGCTTTGGGACTGCTGGCTTTAGCGGGACGCTGGTTTCACCCCCAAACCAAAGCGGTGATTCCCATCGGCCAGATTCTGCGGTCAGCGCCTTGGCAGGTGGTTGTGTTCAGTTTGGGGATGTATCTGGTTGTCACCGGACTGCGGAATGCGGGTTTAACTGCTATTCTCAGTCACAGTTTAGAGCAATTGTCGCAAAGAGGATTCTCTGTAGCTGCTCTAGGCATGGGGTTTCTGGCAACTTTACTATCTGCCGTGATGAACAATTTGCCTACAGTGCTGATTAATGCGATCGCAATTGAAGATGCCGCCGGTATTCACCCTCATATTCAACAAGCAATGGTGTACGCCAATGCGATCGGCTGCGATATTGGGGCCAAGATAACGCCCACTGGTAGCCTCTCTACCCTGTTGTGGCTGCACGTTCTCGATCGCAAGGGTATACGTATCCGCTGGAGCCAGTATCTTCGCATCAGCTTTATTCTTACCCTACCCGTTCTTTTTATAACACTCCTGAGCTTGGTGCTGTGGCTGACTCGGCTACTTGCCTGAAGAAAAGTCAAAAGTAAAAAAAAGAACATATATTCTTTTCTTTTTTTTGCCTTTTGCCTCGTTTTGCGATCTACATCGCGCCATCAGCCACGTAGGATCGCGGTAAACACTGACTTAGATCACAATTTGGTAACGAACTACATCACAAGATACTAGAGATTACCGTCACTCAAAGGCTCTTGAAAAAATCTCATACTAGATGTAATAAATCAGTAATTTCTCGGATGTGCTATGGAACTACTGCATGAAAGCGGTTTAATAAACGCTGAAAACTGGATAGAGCGACCAGAAAAAGTGCAGGAGAACCTGAATGCGCGCACGATAAATCTGGCACCTACCTACCGAAAATCAGAAAAAACAATTCCTCAGCAAGTGCGGATAGACGAAGTACCGCGTGAAACTATAATGTCTATTTGTCAGGCGTCTGGCAAGCAGGAAGGTAGCAAACCGAGACGCAGTTTGGATTCTACACTGCAAGAATTAACTTTTTACTCGCAAAGCATTGAATGTAACAGTCCCGCACAGGAAGCAGCCAAGCTTTTGAAAGCCAACTCTTTGCTTCCTGGCATCATCATCACCGATCGCGGTAAGTTTGCTGGGATGATTTCGCGACGGCGTTTTTTTGAGCAAATGAGCCGTCCTTTCGGCTGGGATTTATTTTCAAAACGACCTGTTTTGGCGCTGTATCGCTTTGTTCAGGCTGAAATTTTAATGTTTCCGAGCGATACTTCCATTGTGGCCGCAGCTAGGCAGTCTTTGCAGCGATCGCCAGATTTGCTCTACGAACCGATTATCGTGCAAGACGAGCAAGGAATTTCCAAAATGTTGGACATCCATCAGCTACTCTTAGCTCAATCGGAAATTCATGACTCGGTAGCTGAGGCACTCCGGCAAGCTGAAGCCAAATATCGCAGTATTTTTGAAAATGCCGTGGATGGCATCTTCCAATCAACTCCAGACGGGCGCTACCTCAGCGTTAACACATCGCTCGCACATCTCTATGGCTATGACTCGCCGCAGGAACTGATACAGAGTTTCACTGACATCGGACGGCAACTTTACGTTGACCCCAACCGGCGGGCTCAGTTCATTGCTACCATCGAAGAATACGAATCCGTATCCAAATTTGAGTCTCAGATTTATCGCAAAGACGGCAGCATTATCTGGATTTCCGAAAATGCCCGCGCCGTCCGAGACGCAGACGGTACTTTAGTTCATTACGAAGGTACTGCGGAAGATATCACCCAGTGCAAACTCGCAGAAGAAGCTTTGCGAGAATCGGAAATGCGATCGCGAAAACAAGCGGCTGAACTCGAACAAACTTTACACGCACTCCAAAAAACTCAAACTCAACTAATTCAGACCGAAAAAATGTCCAGTTTGGGGCAGTTGGTTGCTGGAGTTGCTCACGAAATTAACAATCCCGTCACCTGTATTTACAGCAACCTTCCTCACGCCAATCAATATATAGAAGATTTACTGAATCTCGTCAAGCTTTATGCTAAGCACTATCCCGAACCCCATGAGGAAATTGAAGATAAGGCGGAAGCGATCGATCTAGAGTTCCTGAGAGAAGATTTGCCCAAAATCATGTCTGCAATGCACCAAGGATCGGAACGCATTCGCGAAATTATTTTGTCACTGCGAAACTTCTCCCGTATGGATGAAAAGCAAATGAAGCCAGTTGACATTCATCAGGGAATTGATAGCACTCTCCTAATCTTGCACCATCGCATCAAAGGGACGGCAGGATATCCCGAAATTCAGATAATTAAAGAGTACGGCAAAGTGCCTCCGGTAAACTGCTATTTGGGACAAGTCAACCAAGTATTTATGAATCTACTTAGCAATGCAATTGATGCCCTGGAAATGGGTACAGGGAAAAATAACCAATTCCCAATTCCTACAATTTGGATTAGCACAGAAGTTGTAGATGATTTCGTAAGAATACATATTGCCGACAACGGGCCTGGGATGACTGAGGAAACCCACAGAAATATGTTTGAACCCTTCTTTACAACGAAACCCGCTGGCAAAGGCACTGGTCTTGGTTTGTCTATCAGTTGTCAGATTGTTGAAGAAAAACACGGTGGGAAATTAGAATGTACTTCCACTCCGGGGCAAGGCACAGAATTTACGATCGAAATTCCGATTCATGGAGCATAAGGCATCGGGCATGAGGGATCGGGCATGGGAAAAAGTTAGCGGGCTCTTTCGGAGTTGTTATGCTTTTGTTCAAAAAATAACATTCTTATGCCTCTGCTCCTCTGCTCCTCTGCTCTTCTGCTCCCCTACTTAAATAGCATAGTAAATACGGAAGAGCCGATTCCTGCAAGAAATTTCTCTCCCCTGCTCCCCTGCTACTCTGGATTCGACGCCAGGTCACTCGAATCGGTTCGATCGTTTTTGTGGCTGTGCTTACCACCTTCACGACCAATTTCAGCCATATGTTCGCGATCTTTGCTCACCGTTTGACCGCCCTTGCGACCAGCTTCTCTAGCCTCTTCAGGCGTGAACTCGTGGGCGGTTCCCTTTTGGTGTGCCGCTTGTCCTCCCTTGCTAGCGATTTCCCGTTGCTTCTCTTTGTCCATAGAAGCAAATCCACGCTTGCTTTTCTCTGCCATGATATTTCTCCTTGTGTGGCCAGCTTTTTTTACTATGCTCCTACAAGCTAAACCTGCTAAGTTTGCTTAATCTTCTGCCTGTAGAAAGAACCCACCCCAAAAGAGGAGCAGAGGCAGGGAAGCGCTGAATGTTCACATACTTTCACCTTTCCAGAAGTTTGCCTGTTTCGGCTTGTCAGCCCTGTTAAAAAAAGCACCGTCTGGAATTGATAAGCATATAATAGCGCAGCAAACCAACCCCAATCCTAGCAGAAACCCGGTTTCTTTGAGAAGTGTTGCGTAAGCGCTAAGCCGGTTTTGGCAACAAAGGTTTTAATGATAAAATTATCTTGATTGGATATTCATCCATCTAAAGAACGATTTGTAAATAATTGCTCTGCCAGCACCAATACAAAAAAACCATTAAGCAAAACCTTGTGAAATTATATTTTAATTTAATTGGTAGTAAATAGAAATCTGCTATATGATTCAAATGGGGTAGAAAAAATTACCGAAAAATCTTTCATAAGTTAGAGTAAAATTATAAGAAATATCTGTAGTTTTTGTTAAATCTGATTTAGTGTGAAATATTTGAGATGAATGTAGAAACCTTTGCTAAGCAGATAGAAGCAATCCACGGACGCTTGCATAAGTTGTACAAAGGCGCTAATGCAACAGCTTTGGCGCACCCAGATCTGCTGCCTGTAGCCTTCAAGGAACTCGGTACTGCCTCGGAAGCACTACAGATAGCTGTGGAGGAACTGTATCAGCAAAATGAGGAATTGCTAAGTACGCGATCGCAGATAGAAATACAACACCAGCGCTACATGGATCTGTTTGAGTTCGCACCAGATGCTTACGTGGTGACCGATGCACAGGGAAAAATTCGGGAAGCCAACCGCGCCGCTGCCTCACTGTTCAACCTCTCGCAAGACTACCTGGTCGGCAAACCGTTAATAGTATTTGTTGTGGAGTCAGAACGTTGGGCGTTTCGTTCCGAATTAAATCGCCAGCGCCACAAAGACCGGGTGCAGGAATTGGAAGTAGTAATGCAAGGGCGTGGGGGTCAGTCGTTTGATGCTTCTATTCGCGTAGCCCCTGCGATCGATCGCAGGGGCTACGCGATCGCCTTACGCTGGCTGATACGGGATATTTCCACGCAAAAGCGGACTTTGAGGATTATAGATACAACGGATTGCGATCCCATCTGCGATCGGCCTTTCCAGGTTTATACTAAGGGAGAAATTATTCCTCTCAACCCCCAATCTATTTGGCTAGTTTCTCAGGGGCTGGTTAAACTAACTACTATGAGTGAAAACGGCCACGAGGTACTGTTGGGGTTGGTAGGCCCGGATATGCCTTTTGGTTCCAGCTTAACCTCCTTATACACCTATCAAGCTACAGCCTTATCAAAGGATGTTCGCGTAGTATCCATCTCCTTGACAGAAATAGCAGGTTCGCCAAAGCTCGCTCAAGCTATTTTCTCTAAAATAAACCAGCGGCTAAGGCAGACGGAATCCCTTTTAGCCATTTCTGGACAGAGACGAGTCAAAGACCGCTTATACCAGATGTTGCTGCTATTGAAACACGAATTTGGCGAATCGGTAGCCCAAGGAACTCGTCTGAGCATTCGCCTGACTCATGAAGACTTGGCCAGTGCCTGCTGCACCACCAGGGTGACAATTACGCGGCTGCTGAGTAAGTTACAGCAACAGGGTAAGATTCTTTTTGACTCCAAATCCCACATAATCCTGAAAAATACTGAGTTTTAGAGGGGAAATGGGCAAATGATATTAGCCACAGTCAGATATGTTAGGACAGTATTGAACGCTCAAAGCAAGGCCGGGACTGTGTTTGTACGGCTTCCGTTGCACTTTGCTATACTACTGATGCCCGATCTCCTGGAAAGCGGTTGCCTTAGATCGACAATATACAAGCTAAAGCATCATCAGTGTTATAACTTTTATTAATAAATCTTGCTAAATTAAAAAATAAATATTAAAACAAATAAAGTATAAACTAGCTATAAAGATACAACTTTTTTTGATAGGACTTACGCATTCAGGCAGGGGTGCAGGGGTGTAAGGTCGCAGGAAAGAAGGTTTTCTCCGATCGAGCCACCGTTGAAATACGTAAATCCTGTTAAAACACTTTTGTTTTTATCTAATTTTAGAAAAACACGAAAGAGTGGATTCAAGCAAACCAGGTAGGTAAAAAAATGGCAACGGAAGCTAAAGGAACTCCAATTATCGAAACCCCCGCCGAAAAAATAGAGCAAACCTCACCTTACTGTGGTTTTGACAAATTTTTTAATCTCTCGCTGGATATGTTGTTTATTGTGGGTTTGGACGGCTATATTAAGAAACTAAACCCAATGTGCGAAAAAACTCTTTCTTTCACAACTCAAGAATTTATTTCCCTACCGTTGCTCGAATTTGTTCATCCGCAAGACCGTGAATCCACTCTTGCACAATTACAGAAACTTGGCAATATAGGAGATCCTATTTCTTTTGATAATCGCTGTCTCTGTAAAGACGGTGCCTACAAATGGCTGTTGTGGAACGCCACCCTATCCCAGGAGGAGCAATTAATTTATGTTGTAGCTCGCGACATCACGGCAAGCAAACAGGAAAAGGAAGCTTTGCAAGAAAGCGAAGAGCGCTACCGCTTGTTAGTCGAAAGTGTAAAGGATTATGCCATTTATATGCTAGACCCCGACGGGTACGTAATCAGCTGGAATCCAGGAGCCCAACGGATGAAACAGTATCGGGCAAACGAAATTATCGGGAAGCATTTCTCTTGCTTTTACCCCAGCGAAGAAGTAGAACGGGGTAAACCAGAAGAAGAACTAAGAGTGGCGGCAACTGAAGGTAGATTTGAAGATGAGGGTTTGCGCCTGCGTAAGGACGGGTCGAGATTTTGGGTTAATGCGATCGTGACAGCTTTGCGAGACAAAAACGGACAGCTACGCGGTTTCACGAAGGTGACGCGAGATATCACCGATCGCAAGCTGGCACAAGAAGCATTGCAAAAGGCGCATGACGAGTTAGAAAAACGGGTGCAAGAACGAACGGCTGAGCTAACTGAGTCTAATGCCCTTCTGATAGAGGAAATCGGCGTTCGCAAGCTTACCGAGACGGCATTGCGGCAATCAAAGTCACGATTGAAAGACCAAACGAAGCAGCTAGAGGAGGCTTTGCACGAACTTCATAGCACTCAAGCTCAACTTATTCAAAATGAAAAAATGTCTAGCTTGGGGCAATTGGTTGCGGGTATCGCCCACGAAATTAACAATCCTGTCAGTTTCATTTATGGCAATCTCGATCATGCAAGTCGCTATGTGCAAGACTTGCTGCAATTGTTACGTCTATACCAGCAAAACTATCCGCAAAGTACGCCAGAAATCGATCAAGCTGTTGAGGCGATCGACTTGGATTTTCTCATGGCAGATATTGCCAAACTGTTCTCTTCGATGAAGCTAGGATCTAAGCGCATTCAGCAGATTGTTTTATCTTTGCGGAATTTTGCGCGGCACGACGAATCTGAGATGAAATTTGTCAATATTCACGAAGGTATTGATAGTACCTTAAGTTTGCTGCAAAACCGCCTGAAGACAACCGATGGGTATCCGGGAATTCAGGTGATTCAAGCTTATGGGGATTTGCCTCTGGTAGAATGCTATCCCGGATTGCTCAATCAAGTGTTTATGAATCTGCTAACTAATGCAATTGATGTTTTGGAAACCCATCAAGATGCCCCCGTTATTACTATCAGCACCGATGTTAGGCATGGGGAGGGGGTATCGGGCATGGAGAGGGGGCATCGGACATGGCAATCAAGAACTAACAACGAACGATCGCCAATGAACCAATTTGCGCTCATCCGTATTGCTGACAATGGCCCCGGCATGACAGAGGAAGTACGCCGTAAGCTATTTGACCCATTTTTTACCACGAAATCGGTTGGTCGGGGGATGGGTCTTGGCTTGTCGATTTGTTACCAAATTGTGGTAGAAAAGCACGGTGGTCAATTGACTTGTATATCCGAACCCGGTCAGGGGGCGGAGTTATTGATTGAAATTCCGATTTATCAGTGCGATCCCCAGCCTGCGAAATTGGAGTCTAAGCCAGAACCATCTCATCGGCAACAATTGGCGCTCAGTTAAATAGGAATCACACAAGATACTATAATATTGGTTTTTGAGGTTATTTTCATGACACGATCGTCAAATAATAACGATTTTTCACAGCCCCCGCAACCTAATCGTTCATCAAACGTTTGGATTTGGATTGCGGCGGGTACAGGTTGCGTAATGATTATTGCTGCCATTGCCTTGCCTTTCCTCAACCAACCCAGTAAAGGTCGGCGAGCGGAAGCCCAACAATATGTCAGTTCTATCCTCAAATCCCAGCAAGCTTACAGAAGCGAAAAACCTACTTTCAGTAATTCCTTGCTGGAATTGGAAGTGGGAATCAAGCCGGAAACAACGGATTATAGCTACAAGATTGTACCTCAGCCGGATCGGAGTAAGAGCGTAATGGTAACGGCTCAATCGAAAACCACTGGTTTGAAGAGTTATACTGGTGCCGTGTTTGCTATCAAAAATGGTGCAAATGTTACTACTGTTACAGCTATTTGTGAAACCAATCTCTCCAGCAGTATACCACCGACAATGCCAGCACCTCCCAAGGATGAAAATAGTAGAATTAAATGTCCTCCAGGTTCGGAAATGTTAAGGTTTTAAATGATGAAAATTACCGATCTAATTAATTGGTTTGAAATTTGGGCAAATCCAACTTGGCAAGAAAACTGGGATAATTGTGGCTGGCAAATTGAGCCCGGTGTGTTGGATGAACCGGCGCGGGTGTTGATCTGTTTGACGCCGACGTTGGCGGTGATGCAGGAAGCAATTTTACTGCGGGATAATGGTATTCCAGTTAATTTGATTTTTGCCCATCATCCGCTAATTTTTAGTCCGCTGAAATCGTTACAAACTGGGAATCCTATTGCCGAAATGGTTAGACTCGCCTATACCCACAAAATCGGTGTCTATACCGCCCATACTAATTTTGACCAGGTTAATGATGGTACGGCTGATGTGTTAGCTCAACTGTTGCAATTAAAGCAAGTTACGCCGATAACGCCAACGCAAGATGGATTGGGATATGGGCGGGTTGGATATTTGGAACCATCTCTTACTCTCCAGGAGTTACTAACTCAAATTCAAACTCAGTTGTCTCCTCCTGATTTAATTTTTTCCCCCACTGAAGATTTGCAGCAACCTATTGACAAAGTGGCAGTTTTAGGCGGTTCGGGAGCAAGTTTTATATCGGCTGTTGTGAAGACGGGGGCGCAAGCTTATCTGACTTCTGATTGTAAGTTTCATCAATTTCAAGAAGCACGCGATCGCAATCTTATCCTGATCGATGCTGGACATTATGCCACAGAACGACCGGCGTGCGATCGCCTCGTGCAAAAATTCAGAGATTTAGGTGTAGAATGGGTGCAATTAAGTCAAAAAGATGAAGATTTTAGACTATTTTACGGCGTCTGAAATAACCATACCCGCACGCGATCGATTACAATCTCGTCCACGCAAATCCATCCCCATTCTGGCTTCAATTGAGGACGCTTGTGAGGTGTAATGATTACCATTGTATTGGCAATTAAACTCAACTGGTAAACCAAAAAAGGTAGACGCGACTCTTCCACCAAATGCAAAGCAAAGCTACAAACTATTAAACTATAACACCTATTGCCAAGAATTCCCGATGCAATCTCTTCAAATGTATATCTTTCGGCTAATTGACCCGTCCGTTTTAAATAGGCATTGTATGTGTATGGATCGATGCCATCAATATCGGTAGCGCCCAACTTTTTCAGTGTTAAAGTAACTTCGCCACTACCGCAAGCTAAGTCTAATACCTTTTCCAAATCTAGCTGCCATTTGTTAATAACCACTTCAATAATTTGCTGGATTATTAACTCGTGAGGATTTTTATAATCATCGCCAAATTTATTATAAAAGCCTTCGACACTGTATTCTTCGTAAGCCTTTCTGATCGATTTGCTATCAGGTTGATAATTTGCTTCACCTAAACTTTGCTTGCCCATAGTTTAAATCAATGTTATAGCTAGGGACTAGGGGCTCTTTTGCTAGGGACTAGGGGAAGAAGTGTTTAGAATCAAGGGTTTCGGGAATTGAGAATGTCCTAACCGCCTTGGCGGTTGCTATACAAGAGAAAATCAAATAATTAAACGTAAAACTGCCAGGCCCTTAGAAACCCGGTTTCTTGGAGAAACCGGGTTTCTGGGAGTTCAGTTTATTTACGCCCACTTACTTATCTTGTCCGGTTGTATCTTTAGTATATGAGTGAGGTCGTTAAATTGTCTGTTGTTATTGTTGGTTAAATTTTTACCGCAGATGAAGACAGATGAACGCAGATGAACGCAGATGCAGAATAAGAACACGAATTTTTTAGGTAACGGATGCTACTGGACATGAGATTGGATATTTTAGGACAGTATTGCGCTATTCCCCGCAAGGAAGTGACTGTGTTTACACTCAGGACTTTGCTATATTTTTTATTTTTTATTTTTTAATTGTGGCTGACAAATCCACTTCCACAGAGGATGACTCGCACCCTGCTGGCGAATTCGGTTTACTTGTTTTTCCAGACGGCGCTGTTCTTCTTGTGGCATTCCTATTAAAATATTACGACTTTGCCAGACCAGAACAGAAGCAGTCATAGCGATACATAAAGCGAGTCCCAGTCCTGGTAGCCGATTATAAGCAAGACCGTACTTAACAGCTACCCAAGTAAAATATTGCTGCAATAGAGTTATTTCCGAACGCAGTCCCCACAGACTTAAGGAACCAACGATCAGCCAAAGCAGCACAACAAACAACCATCTGCCCCAGACTGTGAGATTGTATAATCTTTGTACTTCCTGTTGGAACTTTGGGTCAAGTTGGGCAGCTGGTATTTCAGTAGGTTGGTCGGAGTTTTCTTCCAGTTTATCCATAAGGACTGTATCCGCAAAGAATTGGAAGTTGAAACCTTCTATCTTTCTAACATTCAAATGCTTCTAAGATCGTCAGGACTACCAGAGTCATCAATCTCCTGTGGCCCTTGGGCAGGAACGGGAATAGCGCGACCCGTGCGTTCCCTCCACCAAGCTAACAAAGTACTAGCGATGAAAATACTGGAATAAGCACCTGTGGTAAAGCCAATAATTAGGGCTAGGGCAAAGTATTTCAGGGTTTCTCCGCCAAATAGGAAGATAGAAAGCAATGTCAGCAACACAGTCATTGTAGTGTTGATCGATCGCGTCAAAGTTTGATTGACCGCATCATCAATAATATCGCCAATTAAACGATTGCCATCTTTACTGATAATCTCCCGAATGCGATCGTAGATCACCACAGTATCGTTAACTGAGAAGCCGATAATCGTCAGAAGGGCAACAATGAACAAGCTATCGACTTCGATGTGCAGCACCAAGCCCAAGATAGCGAAAATACCAATGGTAAGCCAAATATCGTGGAACAAAGCAACGATCGCAAAAACGGCGTAGTCTAACTGAAACCTGAAACTGAGGTAGACCACAATACCGGCAAAGGAAATCAGCAAAGCCAATAAGCCAGAATTGAGCAGTTGCTTCCCGATCGTAGGGCCAACCGTATCAATTTGAATCTTCTTGGGATCGAAAGTGCCGATTTTTTGACTGATGGCAGTTTGCAACTGAGTGCGTTCCTGCGGTTTGAGGTCTTTTGTGCGAATAGAAAGACCTTGCTTACCGACTAATTGGACACTGGTATTAGCTAAACCTTGAGCGTCTATGGCTTCGTTGACTGCGGTAAGGTCGATCGGCTTATCGCAATTATTGGGTATTGTACAATCCAATTCAAATTGCAGGCGCGTGCCACCGACAAAATCCAGACCGGGACGCAGGGGGACGCCAATTTGCGCCCAAGAAATCAGCATAGCAGCGAGACCGCCGATCAGGATAACGGCAGAACTCATCCACCAAAGCGATCGCTGCTTGTTTACTTGTAATTTCATGATTTTACCTCAACTTTTTTGGGGGCAAATAACTCCGGTTTGCGTAGTTCGGGAATAGCGATCGCAACCATCAACAGCGTCCGGCTACAAGTAATCGCCGTAAACATACTCACCGCCACACCGAGTGCCAGCGTCAAAGCAAACCCCTTCACCAAACCAGTGCCCAACCAAAACAAAGCTGCACAAGCAATCCACGTCGTCACGTTACTATCCAAAATACTCGAAAAAGCGCGGTAAAATCCCGACTCAACTGAACGATATAAACTCTTACCCGCACGCAATTCTTCCCGCGTGCGCTCAAAAATCAGCACGTTAGCATCAACCGCCATACCGATGCTGAGGATAAAACCCGCAATTCCAGGCAGCGTTAAAGTAACGTTGAGCAAAACGAAGCAGGCTAGCGTCAGCAAGCTGTAAATGATCAAAGCCACGTCCGCAATTAAACCGGGCAGTCGATAGTAAACCACCATGAAGATTAAGACGAAAGTCAAACCCCCCGCACCTGCGTAGATACTGCGTTGGATGCTGTCTCGCCCCAAAGTGGCACCCACCGTGCGGTTTTCCACTATTTCCACTGGAACTGGCAGGGCCCCACCTTTGAGCTGGATCGCCAAGTCCTGCGCGTCTTGTACCGTAAAGTTGCCGCTAATCTCAGCACTTCCGCCCGTGATGCCAGCTTGAGCAAACTTAACGTCAACGGTAGCAGCGCTGATCAGTTCGTTATCTAGAAAAATGCCCAGGGTGCGTCCGGTACCGGCGATGTTTTTAGTTAGATTCGCGAACAGATCGCCCCCCACACCATCAAAGCGCAACACCACGCTCCAATTATTGGTTTGATCGGTTGTGGGGAAGGCATCTTTGAGGTTTTTGCCTGTCAGTGGGGGATTAGTGCGTTCGTACAAAGCTTGGATCGCTTCGTTGCTGCGGTTTATTTTCGGCTGAACTTGTTCGAGTCCAGCTTTATCGGCAGCTTTTCTAAACTTATCCCGATCGGCCAACAATTGCCGTCTTACCTGTTGTTCGGCAAACAGCTGAGGTTCGGTACCGGGCTTTTGTTCGCGAAAATCCAGCTGAGCTGTGCCACCCAGCACTCTTTCCGCCTGTTGGGGGTCACTCACCCCTGGTAACTGCACCAGGATCTGATCCTGCCCCACAGTTTGCACCAAAGATTCGGAAACTCCCAGACCGTTAATGCGATTATCGATTACTCTCCTAACCGCTTCCAAAACGTCAGGGGTAATTACCTTGACTTCCTCTGACGGTTTCACCTGAATCGTCAGTTGTGCCCCACCTTGGAGATCCAATCCCAACCGGATTGGCACCAAAGCAATTACTGTGATGGCAGCAATTACCAGAACTACGATCAAAGCCAATAAGGAACGCTGTTTTTGCATACTGCAACCCGCCGTAAAAAGGCAAAAGGCACTCATTCAAAAGTCAAAAGAGGAAACAATAATTTCTTTCTTTTGCCCTTTATTTGTGACAAATGCTATGATAATCCTTTTTGAGCGGGTTTATCAGATCCAGCTACACCCGTAGCGCAACCATCTTTTGCACGGCTTCCACGATTTGCTCCGGTTGCACGATCGTCAAGCTTTCCAGTTTGCCGTTGTAAGGCGTGGGGATATCCTGGGAAGATAGGCGCAATACGGGTGCATCGAGTTCGTCAAACAGGCGATCGTTAATTGAAGCAACTAATTCTGCTCCAATACCGCCAGTTTTCATACACTCTTCCACAATTATCACCCGGTGAGTTTTCCGAATGGAAGCACCGATCGTATCGAAGTCTAAGGGTTTGAGGGAAATCAGGTCAATCACTTCTGGATCGAAACCTTGTTTTTCCAATCCCTTAACTGCCTGCATGACGTGATGGCGCATCCGCGAATAAGTCAAGATTGTCACATCTTTACCTTGACGCACCACTTCTGCTTTATCCAGGGGTAGCAGGTATTCTTTCTCTGGCAAGTTTTCTTTTAAGTTATAGAGCAGGACGTGCTCAAAAAATAGAACTGGGTTATCGTCGCGGATGGCAGATTTGAGTAGTCCTTTGGCATTGTAAGGTGTGGAACAAGCGACTATTTTCAGACCCGGAACTGCTTGGAAGTAAGCTTCCAGTCGCTGGGAGTGTTCCGCACCCAACTGTCTGCCGACGCCGCCTGGGCCTCTAATCACCATCGGAATTTTGAAGTTCCCGCCGGAAGTATAGCGCAGCATCCCGGCGTTGTTGGAGATTTGGTTGAACGCCAGGAGCAAAAAGCCCATGTTCATCCCTTCGATGATAGGCCGCAATCCCGTCATTGCGGCTCCTACTGCCATGCCGGTAAAGCTATTTTCTGCGATC
Source organism: Argonema galeatum A003/A1 (assembly GCF_023333595.1). Classification (GTDB taxonomy): domain Bacteria; phylum Cyanobacteriota; class Cyanobacteriia; order Cyanobacteriales; family Aerosakkonemataceae; genus Argonema; species Argonema galeatum. The sequence goes on along the minus strand of NZ_JAIQZM010000008.1, from coordinate 109,996 downwards.
GGAGTGTCGAGTACGCGCAAATCTCCATATTTTTTGTGCAGGTCTTTGGTCACTTTGTAGGAACCGCCATAGTGACCTACGTCTTCACCAAGGACAAATACGGACTCGTCGCGTGCCATTTCTTCATCAATGGCTTCCCGCAGTGCGTTGAAGAATAATGTTTCTGCCATCGGTCGCTGATTAGGGGTTTGTCAAACCCTCATATTACCTTTTTGGGGCTGGAAATTGTGCTGATACGAACACTATTCCCTTTCCAAACAGGCAAGATACTTATCTCACAAGACTTACGCACTCACGCCCCCCAGCCCCCAAATCTGGGGGAGAAGAAGTCTTGTCCCCCCCCAAATTTGGGGGGTTAGGGGGGCAAATGCGTAAGTCCTGTCACAAGACTTTTTACAGCCTCAGACATATCGCTATCCTAAAGATAAGAGCTGATTTCTCTTACACGGTAATATCTTATGGTCTTACAAACATCCCTATCCGCTTCCCCACAGCAACAGGCAACAGGTAAAGCTACCATACCACCCCTAGAGAATGGCGACAGACTAACGCGGCATGAGTTCGAGAGGCGTTATGAAGCAATGCCGCATATCAAGAAAGCTGAATTAATTGAAGGAGTGGTCTATATGTCATCACCAGTGCGTGCTAGAAGACACGGTGAACCCCACGGTCATATTATCACTTGGCTCGGTGTCTACTCTGCCGCAACACCTGGGGTGATGTTATGTGACAATGCTACAGTTCGTCTTGATTTGGAGAACGAACCGCAACCAGATGCACTACTGCGATTAGATCCTAGTGTAGGCGGTCAATCTCGCATTAGCGATGATGATTATATTGAAGGTGCTACGGAATTAATTGTAGAGATAGCAGCTAGTACTGCTTCTTACGATTTGCATGACAAATTAAGGGTTTATCGTCGTAATGGAGTGCAGGAATATTTAGTCTGGAAAGTTAACGACAAACAATTAAATTGGTTTAGATTGAGGGAAGGCGAATACGTGCAATTAGAAGCAGATGCAAATGGTGTAATTCGCAGCGAAATGTTTCCTGGTTTGGCTCTGGCTGTTTCTGCTTTGCTAGAGGGAGATTTGGCTCAAGTTTTAGGTGTTGTGCAAGCGGGTTTGGCTACAACAGAACACGCGGATTTTGTTAATCGATTAAGTGGTAGTTAGTTTAAGGTGATGGGTTATGACGACTCAGGAACTCACAAATTTAAGAGCAAGCATCCTGGAAGGACGCTACACAGATGCTTTGATAATTGTAGATGAATTAGAAGGAATGAGCAGACAAGCCATACTGCGTAACATCCAATCCTTTTTACTTAGGTTGCTGGTTCATTTAATTAAGAACCAAGTTGAGCAACGATTAACCAATTCTTGGGCAAATTCCATCTCCGATTCTATTCGTCAGATTAAAAAGCTGAATTTACAAGATAAAACATCTTACTACCTTAAGATAGATGAATGGGAGGAAATGCTTGAAGATGAGTTTGAGGCGGCAATTGATGCTGCCAGCGTGGAAGTACGCGATGGAATATATACACCGTTTGAACTACTAGAGATAGTAGATAAAAACCAGATAATGATGACTGCACAAAAGTTGCTGGATCTGACTTACGATCCTTCAGCAAAAACTTTACCATCGGTTATTAAAGAGCATTTAGCTCAGTTACCGGGTGGTGAAAATTGGCAATATGGTAGGCAAAGATAGAGTCAGCATGAGACACAAGGTGAAGAGCGATCGCTATCGTGAAGATAATGAGTGCGGTAATTGCAAGGTCATATCTTATGTTTGTACAAAAATCAATATCCGGTTCGACACCGCCACAAGCTACCGTTAAGGCTACCATACCACCCCTAGAGAATGGCGACAGACTAACGCGGCATGAGTTCGAGAGGCGTTATGAAGCAATGCCGCATATCAAAAAAGCTGAATTAATTGAAGGAGTGGTCTATATGGCATCACCAGTGCGTGCTACAAGTCACGGTCAACCTCACGGTCATATTATCACTTGGCTCGGTGTCTACTCTGCCGCAACACCTGGGGTGATGTTATGTGACAATGCTACAGTTCGTCTTGATTTGGAGAACGAACCGCAACCAGATGCACTACTGCGATTAGATCCTAGTGTAGGCGGTCAATCTCGCATTAGCGATGATGATTATATTGATGGTGCGCCGGAATTAATTGTAGAGATAGCAGCTAGTACTGCTTCTTACGATTTGCATGACAAATTAAGGGTTTATCGTCGTAACGGAGTGCAGGAATATTTAGTATGGAAAGTTAACGACAAACAATTAAATTGGTTTCGGTTGAGAGAAGGTGAATACCTGCAATTAGAAGCAGATGCAAATGGTGTAATTCGCAGCGAAATATTCCCTGGTTTGTGGTTGGCTGTGTCCGCGTTAATAAATGGAGATTTAGCGCAAGTTTTGGCTGTAGTGCAGCAAGGTTTGGCAACCGAAGAACATGGTAATTTCGTGAATAGGTTGAGTAGTAGTTAGTAGATGTAATACTGCTATTACCAAATTTTTTGTGTAAACTAGATAAGGGAGAGTTTATAGGGGCATCCACTATTCCTACAGTAGCGCAGGCTTTTCAATGCTTTACTCTTTGTTGCAGACTGACAAAGATGTATATGCCTATTTTTCTGGTACGTTTGGATGAACGCACAGGCAAAGTGTTTATCTTGGCGGGTGAAGAACACGAAATATCGATCGACCAAGATGGTGAATGGAGATACGAAACATGAAACCAAATTTTCAGGCAATGACTCGCAAAGAATTAAGAACTTACGTAATTGCTCATCCAGATGATAATGAAGCTTTCTACGCTTACGTAGATAAGGCAGAAAAAGAGGGAAATTGGGTAACAATGCCGCCTCTAAAATCACCTGAAGATTTGGATAATTATCCTGATTTTTTGGATAAAATACGCCGAGATCCTGGTAGGCGATCGGATAATTAAATTGGTTGGGCGATCGCGCTTTTACCCCAAAAGGCTTTTTCTATTTAAGCAGTTGTAGTTACTTTTTCCTCTAATTCTCTTAGCTTGTTTTTTAATTCTTCAAGCTCGTCAACTAACTGCAACACTGTAATTGCAATATCTGGTCTAATTTCAGGTTCGGCGCTATTATCAATTTGTGATTGCGCCCATTGTTGCAATTTTTTTAATGTCATCTTCTTATCCTCCAATTAATCCAACGGTTTGGGTCGGGACGGTAGACTGTGATTAGACGAACTGTTTGGGTTCCTTCATTGTATCCCCAGACTGAATGAATCGGCTCTTCCGTCAGGTTGTATCCCAGGACTAAGTAAGCTGGCAAAGGATAAGCGTCTGGGTAATCTTCAATTATTTCACCTCCTTCGATTACTGAAAAGTAAATTTCATCTATGGCAAGATTGTCTAATGCCGCTTCATTTAAACTATGTTGAGATAGCTGCACCCGATTTGTTGCGATCGCCTCTATAATGTCATCAATGTCCATGTCTTAGTAAATACTGCATCGCCCTTTCTATTAAATCACCTGCGCTCGCACTCTTAGCCGAAAATGCGATCTTTGCTAGAGAAAAGAATCCGAAAACTTTTCTTTCCTAGTAGACTTCATATCTGCCACAAATATACACAGATACAGGAATGGGAATACACAACATCTTCCCATCCGTGCATCAGTGCTATCCGTGTCGTGCTACTACTCGTCTTCCGCAAAAATGAAACGGTATAGTTCGCTAGGATCGGGCTCAGGACTCTCCTCAGCAAACTTCACGGCATCATCAATTTCAGCTTGAATCTTCCGCTCGATCGCTTTGAGTTCATCCCCAGAAGCTAGACTTTGCTCAATCAGATAAGCAGCCAACTTCTTAATTGGATCGCGGGTAAACCAGAATTCCTTCTCTTCTTTAGAGCGAAGTTCATCTGGATCGGCCAGAGAGTGACCTCGGAAACGGTAGGTAAGTGCTTCAATTACAGTCGGGCCTTCACCAGCACGAGCGCGATCGATCGCTTCCTGTGCTACTTGGCGCACCGCCAACACATCCATCCCGTCTACTTCCACACCCGCCATCCCAAACGCAGCCGCTTTCTTGTAGATTTCCGGGACAGAAGTGGCCCGATCGTGAGCCATACCGATCGCCCACTTATTATTTTCCACCACATACAGAATCGGCAGTTTCCAGAGAGCCGCCATATTCAAGCACTCAAAAAACTGACCGTTATTGGCCGCACCGTCCCCAAAAAAGCAAGCTGTCACCTGGTCAGCACTAGCATCTCCCAAAGCTTCCCGGCGATACTTAGATTGAAATGCCGCACCAGTAGCAACAGGAATCCCTTCAGCCACAAAAGCATAACCGCCCAGCAGATGATGTGGCCCAGAGAACATATGCATCGAGCCACCGCGACCCTTCGAGCAACCAGTCGCCTTACCAAACAATTCTGCCATCACCTCGCGAGCCGGTACACCAGCACTCAAAGCGTGAACGTGATCCCGATAAGTGCTGGAAACGTAATCCTCGTCTTGTCGTAAAGATTTGATCACGCCAGTAGACACAGCCTCTTGACCGTTATACAAATGGACAAAACCGAACATTTTGCCCCGGTAGTACATTTCGGCGCACTTATCCTCAAAGAAGCGCCCCAAGGTCATATCTTCGTAGAGCCGCAGCCCTTCTTCTTTGGATATTTGTACTTGTGCAGTCTGAAAAACAGGTAAAGTCCGTTCCTGAACCATTGATTTGTTGTATCCTCGCAGCAAGACCCAAACTTATTATTTTTGCAGTATCGGGGTTTTTGATGACAGAAAATGTATTCTGGAAACTGATTTGACTGCCAGATACCGTGAAGTTTAGCAACCTGAATCGGGTCTTTGGCAGGGACGCGGCAAAAATTCAGCAAAGCGATCGGCCCCTCGAATCACTAGAAGCCGATCGGTTTGAGAGCTTCTGAAGTAGAATAAGCATGACCCGATGGTCGCTGTTCATCAGGGAAAAGGCAATCAACTCCAACGCCACCAAACAACATTTGACATATTGCACTGTTTTTAGTGGCTTATATTCGATAACATAAGCTAATTTAGTTCTTCGCTGCTGGGGATAGGGGCTCGTGCGTATTCCACTGGATTATTACCGAATTTTGGGTGTGCCGATACAGGCTTCTGGGGAACAGTTAGAGCAGGCTTATGGCGATCGCATCCTGCAACTGCCAAGACGCGAGTATTCGGAAATGTCGATCGCCGCCCGCAAACAACTGCTTGACGAAGCCTACGTCGTCCTCCGCGATCCAGAAGAGCGTAGGGCTTACGATGCCAGTTTCCTCGCTAACACATACACACAGGGCGGGTTTAGCCCACAGTCTGCCAACGCCGCAGACGAGCAAGCAAAAACTACCTCCTTTGACCAACAGGCAGAGCCAGCAACCGCAGCTGGGGCTACATCGATCGCTGGCAGCGCTAACCCTGCCCCCAGTATCGAAATTAATGACGAGGAATTCATCGGTGCCTTGCTGATTCTGCAAGAATTGGGGGAATACGAACTGGTATTGAAGTTGGGTCGCTCCTACCTCAGCAATAGCAGCGCCTCGATCGAAAAAGGCCGATTTGGAGAACCCAAAATCATCCGACAGGATATTGTGTTAACTGTCGCCCTGGCTTGCTTGGAACTCGGTAGAGAGCAATGGCAGCAACGTCGATATGAAGATGCCGCCAATTCCCTGTGCGAAGGGCAAGAATTACTTTTACGCGAAGGAATATTTGCCAGCGTCCGGGGAGAAATCCACGCAGACCTAAACAAGTTGCGCCCCTATCGAGTAATGGAGTTGCTAGCACTACCTGAAGAAAAGGTAGAACAAAGACGATCGGGATTGCAGCTATTGCGAGAAATGCTGCACGAACGCGGCGGCATGGATGGGGGTGGCGACGATCGATCGGGACTGAGCATAGATGACTTTCTCCGCTTTATCCAACAAATTCGCGTTTATCTCACCTCATCTGAGCAACAGACTCTGTTTGAAGAAGAAGCTCGTCGTCCCTCGGCTGTAGCCACTTACCTGGCAGTTTATGCTCTATTGGCACGGGGATTTATTCAACGCCAGCCCGCCTCGATCCGGCGAGCGATGCTGATGCTGATGCGTCTCGGTAAGCGCCAAGACGTGCATCTGGAACAAGCTGTATGCGCCCTGCTACTCGGACGAACCCAGGATGCTTCTCACGCCTTAGAATTCTCTGGCGAATACGAGTCGCTGGCTTTTATTCGAGAACATTCTCAAGGATCGCCAGATTTGTTGCCAGGACTTTGTTTGTATAGCGAACGCTGGTTGCAAACGGAAGTATTTCCTCATTTCCGAGACTTGGCTAAGGAAAAGGTTTCCCTGAAGGATTACTTCGCCGACGAACAGTTGCAAACAAGCCTAGAAGCACTGCCTACAAACGATGCAGCTAATGAGTGGGAAGCGATCGGCTCCCAGCGTCCATCAGGAACACCGCAAACCGCCTCACCCAGTCTTGGAGATACGGCAAGAACGTCAAATACAGAATCGGAAAGCGAGACAGTACAAGGTCTTAAAAGTCAGATCCAGCGAACTAAAACCTTAGTCGAATCTAGGTCGGCGGCTGGCATAAGTGCTATTCCTCGCAGTACGCCGACTGACGAACTGGGAAATGCGATCGGTTTCCCTCGCAGCACTACCGAAGGAGCATCCGTTCCCACCACCTTACAAAACGCCAGTACAGGGAGCGTTCAAACCCTCCCCGCCGCTGAGCGCATCAATGCCAAAGCGGGAGAGCGCAAAGGAGCTTCTTCACAAGAGGCGCAGTCATACACTGCAACGCCTGCTGCTGGGCGTACCTCCAAAAGCCCATCCGTACCGGAGTCGGGCCAAGACGACACAGGAGAATCGCAGCCAGGACTCAGAGAGTTTCCAAATAGAGCCAACCCGACCAAGCAGGGTCAGGGAACGAAGCGTTCTGGGCGTACCAATCGATGGTCGAAGCTAAATCTCAGGAATTTCTTTTCCGGTCTACGTCAAAGTTCTGAAGAAACTTCGGCTAAGTCAGCAACTACTAAACAGATACCGCCAAAGTGGCTGCTCGTCGCCGGTGCTATGGGGATAGGAATCTTTCTGCTTTTCGTTGTTTGGGCTCAAAAAAACTTGTTCTCCAAGACGCCGCAGCCAGCCACGCAGCCAGTGGTGCAGGTTGAACCGCCGCCCGAACCTACTCCCACAGCTGACGCTTCTTTATTGAGTAGCCCTGGCCCAGTGACAAAAGAGGTTGCCCAGCAAGCGATCGAAACTTGGCTATCCACTAAAGCAAAAGCTTTCGGGCCAGACCACGATGTCGATCGGTTAAAGCAAATCTTAGCCAATCCAGTTTTACCTCGATGGCAAAGGTTAGCTCAAACAGCTAAGAGACAAAACTGGTATCGAGAATATAAGCATGACCTTAAGGTTGATTCGATCGAGATCCGTCAGATCGATCCGAATCAAGCCAGAGTGGAAGCACAGGTGAGCGAATCCGCTCAGCACTTTCAACGCAATAAAGTGATTAAGAAAGAATCTTACGACTCTAACCTGCGTGTCCGGTATGACTTGGTGCGCCAAAATGGTCAATGGCGCATTCAGAATATGAAGGTTTTATAGACTATTGCAGGAAGCTTTCATCCACAACTTAAAGTCAGGCGTTCAAAAGCGACGGGCGCTTTTGGACGCCTGACTTTTGAACGCCTGCTCCATCATTAAGGTAATGTCATGAAACCCTGACATTTAACCGCTACTGAAATCCGAGATATGTCATGAAATCATGACATAATCCTCCCAAGTTGCCTATAAATGCGTAGATATACTCATAATCCCTATCGAAACCTCTTGACTTTATCTGTAACTTTTCTGCAACATATTGGTAACCGAGCGATCCCCGCGATCCCAAAACAAAGCTAATGTCCAGCCTGTGACTCAAATAGTGTTAGTTCTACGCAGTCTCGAATAAAAGAATGTTTCACTTGAGAGTTCTGTTTTTACAGACCTGTCAAATAGAGCAATGGCAGATATTGCCGCAAATAAAAAGAGATGAAAAAGGCATAAGGAGGATAAAGGGTTCCCAGCTAACTGTGTTTAGACTGCGAACAAATTTAATAAATCAGGAGCAACATTAGAGTCGTTCAAATTACTGGAGACCACAACCATATGGCAAAAGAACGCCCACCTTTAGAGGAAATGACATTACGGCAACTCCGAAGAGTTGCGAGTGAGTACGGCATTTCTCGCTATAGCCGAATGCGTAAAGAGCAGCTGCTGGCGTCGATTTTAGAAGCACAACGGGCTCAAGGTTCTACCGATCGTCTTACATTGGAGGCACAAGAAGCAGTGGAAGCAGCAAAATTTGAACTAGGTCAGGAAGATCGTACTGGTGGCAATCTGTCTTCTGTAGATGAAGGATTAGCCGATCTTCCCGCTGGCTACGGCTCTAGCCGCATTGTTTTAATGCCTCGCGACCCGCAATGGGCTTACGCTTATTGGGATATTCCCAACGAACGTAAGGAAGAATTGCGCCGTCAAGGGGGACAACAAATTGCCCTGCGGCTTTACGATGTCACCGACCTTAATCTGGAGTTCCAGAGTCCGCACAGCATTCAAGAATACCCTTGCGATGAGTTGGCGCGGGAATGGTATCTGCCCATACCAGTGAGCGATCGCGACTATGTGGTCGATATCGGCTACCGAACAGCCGATGGCCGCTGGCTCGTCCTGGCTCGTTGCGCTACCGTACATATGCCTCCCATCTATCCCAGTGACTGGATTGAAGATCAATTCATCTCCGTTTCTTGGGAAGAAGACCTGCGCGGCAAGAAGTTCCTAGAGCTAGTTCCTCCCAGCAAGCGAGTAGTAGGAGTTGCCGTCGCCCAGAAGATATTTGGTTTGGCTAAAGAAGCCGAAGCGCAGCGGGTAGCCGGTTCTGTATTCGGCTCTATGCAACAGGTACCGGGCTCTATACCGGCTGTTAGCTCCTACGGTGTTAGTTCCTACGGCGTTAGTTCCTACGGCGTTAGTTCCTTCGTACCGGCTGTTAGCTCCTACGGCGTTAGTTCCTACGTACCGGCTGTTAGCTCCTACGGCGTTAGTTCCTACGGCGTTAGTTCCTACGGCGTTAGTTCCTACGGCGTCAGTTCCTACGTACCGGCGGTAAGTTCCTACGGCGTCAGTTCCTACGTACCGGCGGTAAGTTCCTACGGCGTTAGTTCCTACGTACCGGCGGTAAGTTCATACGGCGTCAGTTCATACGGCTTGAGTTCATACGAACAGGCAGTAAGTTCCTACGGCGTTAGTTCCTTCGTACCGGCGGTAAGTTCATACGGCGTCAGTTCATACGGCTTGAGTTCATACGAACAGGCAGTAAGTTCCTACGCTTTGAGTTCATACGGCTTGAGTTCATACGAACAGGCAGTAAGTTCCTACGCTTTGAGTTCATACGAACAGGCAGTAAGTTCCTACGCTTTGAGTTCATACGAACAGGCGGTAAGTTCATACGGCGTCAGTTCATACGGCTTGAGTTCATACGAACAGGCAGTAAGTTCCTACGCTTTAAGTTCTTATGTACCTGCGGCAAGTTCCTACGCTTTGAGTTCTTATGCGGTGCCG